>JANXAX010000366.1 GCA_025062175.1 Anaerolineae bacterium
GAGAACCAACGCGGCAATTATAAGGCATGCCTTAATTTTAGTCCGAGGAAACTCCTTGTCAAATATTCTCGTTCAGATGGAGTAAGATGTGTACGAAGTCGACAGACACTTTGCCTCCTCCCGGAGGATGTCATATGATATCTGAATGATACAGCGATATCTACGATGAGAGACTGGCATATGACCAAGCGTGATGTCATCCGCACCGTTCTCGACGGCGGCCGGCCACCCTACGTTCCATGGTCGTTCTCGTTCACGCTGGAGGCGAAGGAAAAGCTCATCACCTACTACGGCACGCAAGACCTGGATGCGGTGTTGCATAATCATTTGCTAGGACTGGGCAATCCCATCGGTTTTTTCGAGGATCTGGGTAACCACCGCTTTCGGGATGTCTTCGGGGTGGTGTGGGATCGCACCGTGGACCGCGATATTGGTGTCGTTGAGCAGACGGTTCTGCCGGAGCCTACCCTGCGGGGGTATCAATTTCCCGACCCCCTGGATGCCCGTTTCTTCGCCGATATCCCGGAACGGATCGGGCGCTATAAAGATTGTTTTCGCGTCTTCCAAATCGGGTTTTCGCTTTACGAACGGGCGTGGACGATGCGCGGTTGGGAAAACCTGATGTTAGATTTCTACGACCACCCCGCCTTCGTGCGCGAGCTGCTCAACACCATCGCGGATTACAATATCGCCCAAGCGCGCAAAGCGATGGAGTACGACATCGATGCGGTCTATTTCGGAGATGACTGGGGGCAGCAACGTGGTTTGCAGATGGGGCCGCGCATCTGGCACGAATTTATCTACCCGGTGTTAAAACGCATGTACGGTGCTGTTCGAGAGGCGGGCAAGTATGTCTTCATCCACTCGTGTGGCGATGTAGACGAGCTCTTTGACGACTTGATTGCGATTGGGCTGAACTGCTTCAACCCGTTTCAGCCGGAAGTGATGGACATTGCCGGCTTGCTACACCGTTACCGCGGCCGGTTGACCTTCTATGGCGGTCTTTCTACCCAGAGGACGTTACCCTATGGCACTCCAGAGGACGTGCGGCGTGAGACGCGCCGCTTGATCGAGCTGGGGCGCGAGGGCGGCTACATCCTGGCGCCGGCGCACGATGTCGAAGGAGACGTCCCACTCGAAAACATGTTGGCATTCATCGAAGAGACACACCGCCAGGCTGGTCTTATCTGAGCGCCCTACCCCTTGAGCGTGCCAGCCATCAGCCCGGCGATGAAGTAACGCCCCAGGAAAATAAAGATGATCAGCGGCGGAATGGAGGTGATCATTGCACCGGCCATCTGGATGTGCCACAGTTGGGCATAGTTGCCCTTGAGCCCTGCCAGTACCGGGGTGGCCATCTGGGTATAAGGCCCCTGAGTCAATGTGATGGCAATGAGAAACTCGTTCCAGATCATAGTGAAGATCAGAATCGTGGTGGAGACGAGACCCAGCTGAGCCACCGGCAAGAGAATACGGAAGTAGAACGTGACTGGCCCGCATCCATCCAGAGCGGCGGCTTCCTGCAGCTCGACGGGCAACATCTGGAAAAAGGTGGCGGAGATCAGCGCTGCCATGGGCACGTTGAGCAATAAGTAAGCGACGATCAACCCCAGCTGAGTGTTGAACAAATTCAACGCCGCCATAAATTGCGTGAATGGAATCAGAATGATCTGGTAAGGCAGAAAGGTGGCGACCGAAGCTACGAAGAAGATGGTCTGGCTGTGCCGGAAACGGAACATCGCCAGGAAGAAACCTGCCCAGGAACCCAGAAATACCGCCAGGGCGGTGGCCGGGATGGCCACCACGATGCTGTTAAGCAGGCCCTGTCTGAGCACCCCAAAAGCAATCATGTAATTGTTGAGCTCCAAGCTGTGAGGAGGGGTGATATACTGACCCAGCGCCACTTCGCGTGGTGTCTTGAGCGATGTGCTCAACATGACATACATTGGCAACAACCAGGCAACCGCTGCGACGGTCAAAATGATATACAACCAGAGACGTGCAGGGCGTTTCATGCTCGCATTCGCCTCATCGACCACGACGCATAGGGAATGACCACGATCACAGCTAATATCAGAATAATGACGCTGATCGCTGCTCCCAGGCCCACCAGTTGCTGACGGAACGTCGCCACGAACATAAAATATGAAAGCACCTCCGTGGAGTTGCCCGGTCCACCCATTGTCATGACCCACACGAGATCGAACACCTTGAGCGAGAAGAGGGTCAACATAGCCACCACGATCATAGTGGCATGCTGGACGTTCGGTACCACGATGTGGATGAACACCTGCAAGTCGGAGGCGCCGTCCACACGTGATGCCTCGATGATCTCGCGTGAAATGTCGCGGATTGCGGCTAGGTACAATGTCATAGCGAAGCCGGTGTATTGCCAGATCGCGGCGCCGATCATACAGTAGAGCGCCTGCTTAGGTGATGCGATCCACGGTTGCGCCAGTGCCCCCAGTCCTATCCCTTTTAAGAGCGCATTGATCACTCCCGAGCCTGGGTCGTACATCCATGCCCACAGGGTGCCTGTGACCACGAAGGAAAGCGCCATCGGATAGAGAAAGATGGGGCGAAAGAACGCTTCAGCCCTTCCGGAGAGCTCGAGTGCATAGGCAAGTACCAGGCCCAGGAAAGCGGTGGGGGGGATGAAGATCACCATCCAGAGGACGTTGTTCTGGAGGTTGATCCAGAAGCGTTCCATTCGGAACAGGGTGAAATAGTTGGCCAAACCGTTGAAGTTCCACGAGGGCGCCATCCCCACCCAGTTGTTCATAGAGACATAGACCGTCCAGAGCATCATGGCGTACATGAAAAGCACAACCAGGCCGAGTGGGGTTAGGAACAAAATAACGTGACCTTTGGAGTAGCGCATGGTGACACTGGTTATTATGAGAGCTGGGGCAGGGAGGCATGACGCCTCCCTGCCGGTTTTTTCACGGAGA
>JANXAX010000367.1 GCA_025062175.1 Anaerolineae bacterium
CAGCTGATAGCGCTTGCCATATACTCCATGAAAGAAAGGGGGCCAAAACACGGATAGGATGGGGCAACGCGAGGATATCCTCCTTCTCTTAAGTCGGCATCGCGCTGAGTGGGAACGCCTCGGTGTCAAGTCGCTCGCCCTCTTTGGCTCGGCGGCCCGCGATGAGCTGCAATCTGACAGTGATGTCGATATCCTGGTAGAGTTTGCAGCACCTGTGACCTTTGACCGGTATATGGAGCTCAAATTTGCCTTAGAGCGTGTGCTGGGCCGTCCGGTGGATCTGGTCACATCCCGAGCGTTACGGCCACGCCTGCGTGCCCGCCTCGAAAAGGAGCTCATTCGTGTCCCGTGACATTCGGTTGTACCTGGAAGACATCATCGAGGCCTGTGAGAAAATCCTACGCTATACCCGGGAAATGAGCTTTGCCCAATTTGCTGCGGACGAGCGCACTCTGGATGCCGTGGCACGCAACCTGGAGATCATAGGCGAGGCTGCCCGGCACATCCCTGAGGAGATACGCCAGCGCTATGGGGAAGTGGAGTGGGCCAAAATCGTAGCTTTGCGGAACGTGGTCGCTCACAAGTATTTCGGCGTCGATGAAGAGATCCTCTGGGACATCATTCAGAACAAAGTGCCGCACCTCTTGGAACATGTACAGCACATTCTGGACGCGCAGCGGTGAATCTTTCCACAGCGATGGAAAGCACCACTGGTGGGACCTGTGGCCGGCCGCTGACACGCAGGGAAAGTCTCCCCGCCGAGAGACGCCCTTTTAGGGGTGGGTTTTGGCCCGACCCGGCGTCCTCGTGCCCCGGCGGTGGCGTGTATGGGCGCGGCCAGAGCTAAAGCCCTGGGCTGGTAGCTCAAGCCCTGACGGACTGGCCGGCGCGCCACCCAGTCGGCTTCAGCCGACTTGAGCGCCAGCCGCGGGCTTGAGCCCGCCGGCGTCTGGGACCGTCGCGTGCCGCGCGGTGTGGTGAAGAAACCTACCCTGAGAGGCCGTTCCCTGACGGTCGCAGCTCGGTTTACCAGCGCACCCCCAGCGCTTCGAGCAGCAGGACGATGAGTGGTGCGATGACGATGGCAGGCAGGTAATTGCTCACCCGGATGCGCTTGAGGTTGAGCAACAGCAGTCCGATGCCCATGATGAGCACGCCCCCCGTGGCGCCCATCTCGACCACGGCGGGCGTGTCGGCGCGTATGCCCGCCAGGCTGGTGGCGAAGACCTGTGCCGCCAAGCTCAGACCGCCCTGATAGACCAGGATGGTCAGCGCGGAGAAGAGCACCCCCGGTCCTAACGAAGCGGCGAAGGCGAGCGAGGCAAACCCATCCAGCAAGCTCTTGATCGCCAGCAGCTGATAGTTGCCGGTCAGCCCGTCCAACAGCGAGCCCATCACCGTCATCGGGCCGACGCAGAAGACCAGGCTGGCGGTCACGAAGGCGCGCGTGATGGAATGCCCGCGCGCCGCATCGTCGGGGCGGCCGAAGCGCGCCTCCAGCCAGCGCCCCAGGGATTCCAGCCCGTCTTCGATGCGCCACCATTCACCCAACACGCCGCCCAACAGCACGCTGCCCATCACGATCAGCAGGTTCTTGCTCTGCAACGCCAGGCTGAAGCCCAACACCAACGTCACCAGCCCCAGCCCGTTCATGACCGTCTCGCGCATCCGCTCGGGCAGGCGGGCGCCCAGAATGGTGCCCAAGCTGCCGCCGAGCAGCACGGCGACGATGTTGATCAACGTGCCGGTCATCGCGTCAACACCATACCTTGAGGCGTCCGGGGAGAATCTCGATCTCGATGCGCCGCCCGGCGGTGCACAGCACCTCGCCGTCCATATGGCCCGGCAGGCCGCGCAGCCCCTCGATGACCACGTGGCGCGCCCGGCAGATGTGCACCGGCTTGGCGCCCACGTGCGTGCCGCGCATCACCCGCGTGATGAACGAAGCGACGCGCAGACGGCTCAGTTGCTCGGCCACGATCACGTCCAGCTGGCCGTCGTCCGGCCGCGCGTCTGGCGTCAAGTAGAAGCCCCCGGCAACGCGCGGACCGTTGCACGCCGTCACCAGCGTCACCGCCTGCTGCGGCAGAGTCTCGCCGTCCACTGTGACCCGCACCGGATAGGGCCAGCGCCCGTTCGACGCCAACACGCGCAGCAGCGCGGTGAAGTAGAGCAAGAAGCCGCGGATGCGCTTCAGCTTGTGCGTCTCGAGCAACACATCGGCGTCCAGGCCGATGCCCACCGTGTTGTTGAAGTAGTACGTCCTCCCGTCGGCGGTGACGCGCACCACATCCACGCAGCGCACCTGGCCGTCCACCAGCCGCCGGCACGCCGGCTCCAGGCGGGTGGGGATGCCCACCGCATAGGCGTAATCGTTGCCCGAGCCGGCGGGGAGGATGCCCAACACCGCTTCATAGCCCTCCTCCATCGCACGCAACAGGCCGGCGGTCACCTCCCCTACCGTGCCATCGCCCCCCATCGCGACGACGCGCGCGTATCCCTCTCGTGCAGCCTGGCGCGCCAGCTGGATGGCGTCCCCCTTGGCGCGCGTATGCACAATATCGGCAGACACCCCATAGCGGTCAAGATAGGCATAGAGGCCGGCCAGCAGCTTCTCCGCCCGTCCGCGTCCGGCAACGGGATTGACAATAATTTTGGTACGCATCGGCGGATCACAACCTCGTTATACTGGCTTCGAGCAACGAGCTGGTGCAGCACTGCCTGGCGGGCGGTGCCGCCCACCGAGCTACGCCGTTCCACCGCTCGTTCGCAGTCCAGCCATTCCATCACATCTGGGCTAAAGTGCTGGCACACCGCTCGGTACTCATCTAGCGGCAATTCCCGCAAGGAGCATCCGCTTGCCAAAGCTCGCCGCACCACCTGTCCGACGAGCCTATGAGCTTCGCGGAACGGCACCCCTTTCTGCACCAGGTAGTCGGCCA
>JANXAX010000368.1 GCA_025062175.1 Anaerolineae bacterium
GTAGAACTGCACGCCGTTCAGCTTGCGATCTCCTTCCCCCATGGTGATCTCGGCGAGCTTTTCCAGCAGCTGCATACGGATGGGGGTAGTGAAATCGTGGGCGTTCATCAACGTCGCAGCATATTTCTGCACCGCTTCGGTGACCTTGGGGTGACAATGCCCTAGTCCGGTGACGTAGATGCCCGAGGAAAAGTCGATGTAGGTGTTGCCATCCACGTCGGTCAGCGTCACGCCGTGGCCCTTCTCGAAGACGACCGGGAAGAGGCGCACCTGTGAGGAATAGCCCTTCATGTACTTCGAGGCGCGGGCGTGATACTCGCGCGACTTAGGCCCGGGCGGGGGCACCTTGATGACAGGTACACTATTGACCGGGATATCGGCCCAATATGTTGATGACATTGCGTTCTCTCCTTACATACGATTCGGGTTCAAAAAGCGCATATGATACCATCTGAGAAGGATTCATTTCCCTCATTTTATCCCCCTTTCCCGCAGCACCGGGAGAGGGGGAGTTCGCTCCCTTCCCCGTCGTGGGGAAGGGCTGGGGTGGAGGGCGAAGCCCGGCATTCGTGAGCGTGCGGCCTGGTGCAAAGCACCTGCTTTGTCCCAGCCCAAGAACCTACAGCCAGGTCAAATGCTTGACTTGGCAATGCCTCAGTCCTGGATGAGCTCGATGTCGAGCAAGCGACATAGGATGGCGATCTCGGTGCGCACATCGCCATAGGCGATGGCGTAGTGCTGGCTCGGCACGTGTTGCATGAAATCGGCGGTGTTGCCGTCCAGCGCGACGTTCACAAAAGGATAGGTGGGACAGCCCACCTCGTGGAACGGTGGCGGCAGCTCGGCCTCGCCGGCGGCGACGTGGAGCTTGAAGCGCCCGCGCCGCGCACCCAGCCGCAGCAGGGTCACGCGCCCGGGCTTGTAGGGGGAGCTGTTCAGCAGCCCCTCGTAGAGCGCGGTATGCTTATTGATGAGCGGCGCACCCGCGGCATAGCAGAGCGGCGCAAAGCCACACGCCCCCAACAGGATGTGCGTCGACGTCACATTGTGCAGGTCGCCATAGCTCGTCGGCTCACCGGTGAGATAGTGCAGCATCAGCTGCGAGACCACCAGCGGCAGGTCGCCCTCACAGCTGACCACGTGGCGGTCGCCCAGGATGGACAGGGGCACGCACGGCGCCATGCCAAAGGTGCGCGACAGCTCGTATTGGCACTTGATGGTCAGTGCATCCCAATCCCGCTCTTGGGCGATCTGCTCGATGGCCAGCGCCATGCGAAAGGCCTTGCGCAGGTCAGCCGGCGAGACACCTTCGCCCAGCTGCCAGCGTTCCGCCTCCTTGAGCCAGCCTTCCACCGCGTGGTCGCCGATCTTCTCGTAGCGCACCACCACTTCGTATTGGTCGAGATGGTCGATCTCCGGGCCGACCTGGCGGCGCAGCTGGGTGTGGTCGATGGTGCCGGTGTACATCCCCATTGAGGCATAACCCAAAAGGCCGATGCGCGCTTCCGCCAGCCGGCGCCGCGCCGCGGCGGCACGGGCAAACGTACGGATGCGTTCCATCAGAGCGGCATCTTCCGGCATGCCGTAGACGAAAGCGAAGCGCGCTTCCATTTCTTCCAGCGTCTCGCGCAGCACGCCCGCCGCCGGCAGCGCGCCCAACGTCAGCCCGACGCCGTTCTCGGAGAAGATCGTGTGGCTCCAGAGCAGGATGGGCTCGTGGAAGAAGGGGCGCAACGTGGCGACGAACAAGGGTGCCTCCACCCAGCTGACCACCAAGGCGATGATGGCGTCGTATGGGGTGGTGCGCAGCCGCTGAAGCGCCGGCATTACATCTTCGGGCAGCTTCACCGCCGCGCTGGCGGTGATGTGCAGCCCGGCCGCTTCGAGCGCCTGGAGAGATGCCTCGATCTGCCGTTGCACATCCTGGGGGGGATAATCCGGATAGGCAAACGGGACGACGATGACAGAAGGTGGGCTCAACTGGGGCATTCCTGTCCTCCTCGGTTGATCCGGCCGGCTGTCGCCGGCAAGTCCTGGCTCAGCTGAGACATCGTGCCAAAGGCGTTGTGATCGGAAGCGTTCATGATCGAGAACGATTATAACATAGAAATTTTCGATTGTCAAGACAGTTGACAAAAATAAAACAATAGTGTATCATAGAGTTGATCATGTTCGAAACATCTGCCTGGGGAGCACGGGCAATCGAATAGGAGTGCATCACAGATGGCCAGCCTGGCGGCGGAACGACGCAACGCGATCCTGGAGCTTTTGACCCGTAATCCCTTGTTGCGCGTGGCGGAGCTGAGCGCCTACTTTGGCGTCTCTGAAGTGTCCATCCGGCGTGACCTGCGTCAGCTGGCGCGCGCGGGGTTGTTGCAGCGCGTCCATGGGGGTGTGGTTGCCAATCCCCCCAGCTTCAACCTGCCGCCCCGGCTCACCCCCTTCCTGATGCAGCGCATGGAACAGCGGCGCGAGGTCAAGGAGCGCATCGGGCGCGCCGCCGCCCAGCTGGTGCGTCCTGGACAGCACATCATGTTCGACGCCGGCACCACCACCTTGCAGGTGGCGCGCGCGCTCCCGCCGGAGCTGTTGAGCCATGGGAATCTGACCGTGATCACCTGCTCCTTGCTGGTGGCGATGGAGCTGGGGGCATGGCGCGGCGTCAACGTCATCCTGCTGGGCGGCCTCTACCAGCACGATTTCTATATGAACGTCACTGGCCCGAAGACGATCGAGGCGCTGCGCGGGTTGCACGCCGACATCCTGTTCCTCGGCGCCGATGGCATCAGCATTTCCCACGGGGTGACCATCGCCCACAACCTGGTGGAAGCGGAGACGGACAAGGTGATGATCGCCTCGGCCTCACGCGTGGTGGTGGTGGCCGATTCGAGCAAGATCGGCCAGATC
>JANXAX010000369.1 GCA_025062175.1 Anaerolineae bacterium
GCCGGAGGCAGCTTCGCTCATCTCTTCTTGGCCAAATCCCTGCGCCACTAGCTGTAACGTTCCGGTTGCCTGGCCCGGAGCCACCTCGGTCAGCGGGATGGCTTCATGCTCGGCTACAGGGCGCAACAAGGGTGTTACCACGTTGGCTATCGTCAACACCAAGACAAACGCGACCAGCAACCAGAAGTATTCTTTGCTTATCAGGGACTTTTTCATCGCTGTCCTCGCGATGGCACGCGTCCGATAGCGTGATAAGCCGGCTACATCATACTCCATTTTGGCATCGGCACGCAACGTTCAATCAGCATCCGGATCTATCTCGATGTAAGACCGCTTGCTCACGCGGTTTGAACCCTGTCTTTCCCCGAAAATGGGATGCATCTCTGCATTCCGGCAATCGGACGAAGCAGGTGGGGTACGTTGAGAGATGGATTGGCCCTCTCATTTGACAACCTAGTTTGTCATGCTATGATTATTCCGGTTTTGACTAACGGGGAACAATGATGAGACTGCTCGGTTCCGGTCGGGAGGGAAATTGATCATGGAGCTCCGAAGTATCCTGTGCCTTCTGTTATTGAGCACCTTTCTGAGCGTTCTGGTGCCCTGTGACGTTTCGGCCGCTCCTTCGGAACAGGGGGTAGCATGTGCGACGGAATATATTGTGCAACCTGGTGACCATCTGGGTGCCATTGCACAAAAATATCTAGAGGATAGACAAGCGTATCCCGCTATCATTGTGGCCACTAACCGCAAACATGCTCACGATACCTCATTCGCACAGATCGATGATCCTACCCAGCTTGTTGCCGGCTGGAAGCTGTGCATTCCTCCCATCGCGGATGTGCCGCAGCTGATAGCCGCGGCCGAGCTCGCGACCGGCGTGGAAGTCGTCGATGCCTTGGGACGCATTATAAGATTTGCCCAGCTGCCGCAACGCATTGTTCTGGCTGGCAAGGCAGTGCGTTTGACAGCCGATACGCTCTATCTCTTTCCTGAAGCCAGACAACGCATTGTGGCGCTGGAGGGACGTTCTCCCGAAATGATTGAATTCCTCTCCTTGGTTCATCCGGATCTGGCACGGGTACAGTTCCTGGAGCGCAATGCCGGTCCGGAGCAGATCGCTGCGACCAAACCAGACGTTGTTATTTTGAAAAGCTATTTGGCGGACCAGCTGGGAGCGCCGCTGACGGAGATAGGTATCCCCGTGGTCTATGTTGATCTGGAAACACCGGAGCAATTCTTCCAGGATTTGACCACTTTGGGTCAGCTTTTTGGCAATCTGGAACGCGCTGCTGAAGTGAAGGACTTTCTGCGCCAGCGTGTCACAAGGGTGACGCAAACAGTGCGCGACCTCTCTGAGCAAGAGCGACCGTCAGTTTTGATCTTGCAGTACAGTGCACAGGGTGAGCAGGTCGCCTTCAGCGTTCCACCGGCGACCTGGATTCAGACCACGATGGTGGAAATGGCTGGTGGCCGGCCGATCTGGCGCGAGGCGGCGCAGGGCGGCGGATGGAACATTGTCGGCCTAGAGCAGATCGCAGCCTGGGATCCGGATGTGATCTGTCTTGTTTCCTATTTTAACGATCCTGGAGCTGTCGTCGCGACAATTCGCACGGATGAACGTTGGCAAGCGCTCAAAGCAGTGCGTTCGAATCGGTTCTTCGCTTTTCCGACCGATTTTCTCACCTATAACTGGGATCAACCTGATCCGCGTTGGATTTTGGGGTTGATGTGGTTGGCGAAGACATTACATCCCGACCGCTTCGCCACGATAGACCTGCGAGAAGAAATCCATCTTTTCTTCGAACAACTGTATGGGCTCGATCGAGCCACGGTTGAGACAAAAATTATCCCGATACTGCGGGGGGACATTCGGTGAGCGCAGCTGGTCACGCTGACAACCATCGCTTGGTCAGACAGCTGCGTTATCTGATTCTTGCTTTAATATCCCTGCTGTGCTTATCCGTCCTGTGGGGGCGTTACTCAGGGCTTGCGCTGTTATCGCCCACCGAGCTATGGCAAGATGCGTTGGCGCAGCGCCTGGTGGTGACACTGCGACTGCCGCGCGTTCTGATGGCATGTCTGCTGGGAATGGGACTAGCCGCTTCCGGCAGCACATTACAGATGATCTTTCGCAATCCGCTGGTGGAGCCAGGTTTCCTGGGTGTCTCGCAAGGGGCTGCTTTCGGTGCTGCCTGTGCCGTTATGCTATTTGGCACAGTGCCTTTTGCGATTCAAGGCTTAGCGCTCTTCTTCGCCGGTCTGGGTGTCGTGCTGTCTTATGTGTTGGCACGGCACATTCGCTTCGGGGGATGGGTGTTGCGTCTGGTGCTGAGTGGCATCGCGATCTCGGCACTTTTCGCTTCAGGAGTAGGTGTGCTCAAATACGTGGCCGACCCGTTGACACAGCTACCCGAAATTGTCTTCTGGATGTTGGGCGGCCTCTACGCTGTCACTTGGTCCAAGTTGTTGAGTATTCTGCCGGTCGCACTACCCAGCCTGGTGATCATTTATTTGATGCGTTGGCGTCTCAATTTACTTTCGATGGGGGAGCAGACTGCATTCTCGCTGGGAGCGGCGCCGACACGCGAACGCGCCATCGCGCTGGCCGCCGCAGTTGGCGCCACGGCAGCGGTGGTATCCGTATCCGGTGTGGTGGGCTGGGTGGGGCTGATTGTCCCACACATAGCCCGCCGCATTGCCGGCAGCGATGCCCAAAAGTCATTGCCAGTGGCGTTATTGTTGGGTGGCATCTTTGCGCTTATGTGTGATAATATGGCGCGTACACTGCTGGCCGGAGAGCTTCCTCTAGGGACACTCACTTCTCTGTTCGGGGCTGGTCTCTTTATCTTGCTGATGACCACCGCTAATCCGTGGCTGCGCAGTGTCCATTG
>JANXAX010000036.1 GCA_025062175.1 Anaerolineae bacterium
ATACCCGCGCCGTTCTTCCGCCACAATGACACCCTCTGGGAACCGGCCGCTGCGGTCGACCCCGACAGCGCTGTGCAGATGGGGGTCGAAGGGTTGGCCCACGGCGGGGATGGGCACCACGTCAGCCTGAGCAAGCACGTCCATCAGGCGCTGATACACCCGCTCAAGGCCTTCCACCCAGGCGGAGAGCATCAGACGCACCTCGCTTTCCTGCGCGAGCCGGTCCAGCTGCCGTTTCGTATAGTCGAGCGTCGCCTCCAGCCCATCGAGGGCTGGCAGGATGGCCAGGATCAGATCATGGCGTGCCAGCTCGATCTCTTTGTGGTGGTTGCGCTGCAGCAGCGCGATCGTTTCCTCCTGATGCCTCACCGTCTCCCGCAATGCGGTGATCACCGCGCGTTGCTGTTCCAGTGTCGCTTCCTGCAGAGCATTGGCTTTGAATTGCTCCCGCGCCAGGCGGTTTAAGTGATCCGCGATCTGGACGATTTCGGGCATCTTCGCAGCGCCGCTGCGCACCAGCTGAGCTGCCAGCTGGCTGATCTCCTCCCAGATGAGGCGTTTATGGCTCATAGGTCCACCTCGCGCCAGTCGCTGCTGAAATCCTCGCGCTCCAAGTCACTCCAGGCACGCAGCGCTGTCAAGACGTCCTCGCGATGAAAACAGGTGTTCACCCTTGTTTCCACGTCGACTTGCTCAGGCGACCACGTTGCAGGCTCGCGCAGCTGGAACAGAGGATCGGGCGTTTCCGTAGGGCGGTTGAGCTGCTCGTACGCAGCGCGAATCATTTTGAATATTTCCGGATCGCGTTCCGGCGGGTGCGCTCGCACCTGTTCGAAATAGGCCTGACGCACTTCCTCGAGCGACGCACCGGGCTCAAGACCCAGCACTTGGTACGGATCACGAACGTTCATGTAATCTTCTCCGTCTATGATAGGGTGCTCAGCACCCCGCGTGCCTGCATCGCCACGGCAACGTTGCGCTTTTGTTGCGCTAGGCGTTCTGCCTGCAGCAAGTGCTCTTTTGCCCTTTGTCTCGCCTGTGCCTGTGTGCGGGATAATAGATGCATGCCCAATAATAGATGTGCCTCGGCCATGTCCGGCGCCAGGGCGACCGCCCGTTCCAGGCACTTGACCACCTGTTGTGACTCCCCAATGAAAGCATATATGTGTGCCAGGTCGAACAGCTCGCGCGCGTTGAGCGCGGGATGCCGCTGTGCGATCCCGGCAAATCGGTTTGCCCAGCGGTGGGCTCGGTTCCTGATACACTCGATCGCCAGAACGATGTAGAAGCTCACAGGCGGATGCAAGGCTTCAACGTGCCGGAGATATTCTTGAACTGCATCGTCTTTGTCCAGGCTCACCCAGGTGCGCAGAAGCCAATAGTACACTTCCAGGTCGTCCGGGCGCTCGCGCAACAGGCGTTCTGTGTCCTCAGAGGCTCTTTCCATGTCGCCCAGCAAGCCGTAGAAACGGATCACCGCCGCGCGCAGACGTGCGTCTTGCGGGGCGACTTCGAGCCCTTGATGATACATCGTGAACGCGTGACGCAGGTCATTTCGCTCTAGCAAGCGGTCACCCAGTTCACAGCTCAGCTGAGCAATATGCTGGCGTGCGGTCGGATGGTTTGGATCCAGCTGGAGCACGTGCTGCCAGGAAGCCAACGCACTATAGGGATGGGCTACTTTTTCCAACAGATGGGCTTTCCATGCCAGCGCTTCTTTGTGTTCGGGATGCTGGGTCAAAAGATCACTCACAGCGGATAAGGCGGGTGTATATTGTTCACTCTGAAACAAGGCGGCGACCCGTTCGAGTTGCAGGTCCACGTCGTGGGGGGTGTAGCGCAAGGCGTTTTGATAGAGGCGCGCGGCCTCGCGGTAGTCCCCGGCGCGGCTGAAACACTGGGCGGCACGCCGCCACACCCGCGCCACCTGGTCGTCGGACATGAATCCTTCGGCGCTGGCTTTGCGCGGCCGGGTGCGCGCGAGCTGCTGCCACAGCCGACCCGCCATCGCATACTGCCCCAGCGCTTCCGCGGTGAGCGCCAGGTTGGTCAGCAGGGCATGTCCTCTCCGGCCGGCTTGATAAATCGCCCCGAGATGCTTGCGCGCCGTCTTCCAGTCGCCGCTCTGGGCGGCACGATAGCCCAAGTGCTCTCGCATGTGTTCGACGATTCGACGCAGCACCGGGTGATCCGGCACAGCACGCAGCCCTTGTTCGGCGAGATCCAACGCCTCGGAAAGCGCCGTGCCATTCTCTGAGCCGAGCCGCGCCAGGGCGGATTGTACATAGCTCCACGCCAGGTTGTCAGATAGCCATGGCGTCCGCATGCCAGCTTCCGCGGCTGCCTGCCAGTGTTCGCGCGCTTCTCCTTGCCGACCATCCTCCCAGGCTAACACTCCGAGATAATAATGCGCCACTCCGGCTGCCCGACGCGGCAGCGTGGCGTCCTGCAGCGCGGTGCGCAGACAGGTTTCGGCCTGAGGGTTTTTGAGCCGGAAAGCAGCCAGTCCAGCCCAAAGGGGATGCACGTCTGCGGAGAGGAGCGCTTGCCAGTCTCTCCTCCTACGCCCGCTCACAAGGGCTGTCGCGGCGCGAAGGCACATTTGTTCTTCAGGGGAGAGGAACTGCCACACAGCATCCGTTTGGGGTTGGTGGCCGGTCTCGAGCAGGGCGACCGCAAGCGGGAACGCGGCTCGGGTGTAAGGTGGCGTGCGCTCCAGCAATCCCCGGTACAACGCTATGGCAGACGGCCATATATTGTTTCGGTGATACACAAGCGCCAGATGATACCGGTAACGTGGCTCATCGGGCGCCAGGCGTACTGCTTCGGTGAGATCATCACTCGGCGCCTCGGACGCGCTGAGAGCACGGCGGAAGAACGCTTCTGCCAACGCCTTGCGGAGACGGGACGCGCGCACTTCCTCAGGGGGTAGAGCGCCGAGCGCCTGTTCCCAGAGGCGGATCGCAGCGGTGTAGTCTTTGCGCGCAAAGGCAGCCTCACCTTGCGCGATGGCCTCTTCGGGCGACAACTCTCCTAGACGGAGCTGCTGCCGCGTCCGTCGCCTATACTCCGGATAGGTGTCCATCGTGCGCGTTCACCTTCCGCCAGAGACCCACTAAGCCTGGTCGGCCTTCTGTATTTCCCCCGGTGGTGCTGCAGCCTGGATATCGGGTGCCTTGGGCAGAGAAAAGCTGAACTTACTGCCTTTGCCCAGCTCCGACTCCACCCACACACGACCGCCGTAGCTTTCCACAGTGCGTTTCACAATCGCCAATCCCACGCCAGTGCCGCGCTGGACCATCGCCTTTGCCTGCTCACTGCGGAAGAACTCTTCGAACAGGCGCGGCATATCCTCACGCGCGATGCCGATGCCCGTATCTTCGACCGAACCTACCACCCGGTCGCCGTCCTGCGTCAGGGTGATGGTGACGCGCCCGCCAGGTCGATTGTACTTGATGGCGTTGCTGATCAGGTTGGTCCATACGGAACGCAGCGAGTCTTCCCCGGCCAACACGGGGGGCAGGTCGGGGGGCACTTTGACCTCTATCGAAAGCCCTTTGCTCTCTGCCTCCACCCGCAGCAGTCCTAGGACGTTTTCCAGCACCTTTTCCGCCCGCACCGGCACCCCTTGGGCCGGCCCTTCGATGCGCCGTGCCCGCACCAGCTCGAGCAAGTCGCGGATCAAATCCAGCAGCTCATATGCGCGCGCCTGGGCACGTTCCAGCACCTCCCGCTGCTTTTCTGGCGGGGCGTATCCGCCCAACACCAGGTTCAGCGCGCTGATAATCGCGCCCATCGGGGCACGCAGCTCGTGTGCGACCATTACGATAAACTGTGTACGTGCCGCATCGAGCTGCCGCAGCCGTTCGTTCATCTCGGCCAGCTCGCTGCGGTTGATCTCGCACACCTGGTTCGCTTGCAGCAATTCCTGCGTGCGTCGGCGCAGCCGTTCGGCGACCGAGGAGGCCATCGCGGCGGCCAGCCACAGGGTCAACACAACCGCCGTCACGTGGGCAGCGACATAAGTTGGGTTTGCGTAGTGCCACGGATCAGCCAGCTGCGGCAGATGAATATGGGGCAGCCAGCCGGCCAGCTCCGAGAAAGCCAGCCCGGCATACAAGGTGGATGCCAACAGAGCTACGCCAAAGCTGGCCAGACGCGGGAGCAGGATGCTGGCGATGATAACGTGAAAGAGCAAGAAAACCCCAAAGGGGTTTTCGATTCCACCGCTAAAGTGCAACAGGGCGGTCAGCGCGAACAGATCGAGCACGATCTGCACTGCCGCAAAGATGGGAGAGCGGCGACGTCGCAGCCCTGTTCCGCGTCGCCGCCACAGATAACGCGCATAGAGCAAGAACAGCGTGTTGTAAAAGACAATCGCGGCTGTCACAAGCACCAGCGGCAACACCGGCAGCGCCGGTTCCACCAGGCGTGCGACCGCAATACCGACGAGCGTGCCTGCGGCCGCAACCCAGCGCAGCCGGATCAGCCAGCCGATGCGCTCTACCAGCTCGAGCTTCAGCGGGTGTAGGTCGATCAACGCTTCGCGCCGACGGTCTCATTGGCAATGCGCAATACCTCTGCCATCGGTACCGGTTTGGTCAGAAACTGATCGACCGGCAGAGGTCTATCGGTCGGAAAGTGTCCGATGTATTCCGTGTCCATAATTGAAGTGAGCATGATGACCGGGATATCCCACAATTCTGGATCCTCTTTGATCGCCGCGGTCACATCCACACCCTCGGTCGGGTGTGCCATCACCACGTCCAAAAAGACCAGCTGGGGCTTCTCGCGCCGCATCAGTTCCAAGCCGAGCTTGCCGGTGGCAGCGGTCAGCACCTCGAAGCCATCGGACTCGAGCCCGATGCGCATAAACTCGCAGAAATCGGGGTCATCATCGATGACCAACACTTTGCCCTTTGATGCCATGGGGGTCCTCCTTGCGCCGTGGACAGCTAAAATGTTCCCAGACCGATGTCCATTATAACGTGCCCGGTGGGTGTGTCAAATGCTTCTGCGATCGTCGGAAAAACATTAAGGGTTATCCACTTTGTCGTCCAGTTTTCCTGCGCAAATCGGATCTGTGAGCCAGTTAGAGATTGCAATCACCGCTTATGGCCTGCGGCCGCCTGTTCACCGGCGCGGACGGGAGAGGAGCGTTCCCGCATAGGAACACCCGGTGGCACGCGCATCCGGCGCGACTTACAAGCGTTGGCCTTCTGCTGGTTCGGAACCTATAGGAAGGTTGCCACGCGCATCTGCAAGCGGCTTCCCTCTCCCCGCGCGAGAGAGGGAAGGGTGAGGGAAATGAAACCGCTTTGCTCAGTTGCAAGCATAGGCGCGGCGCGGAAAAATTCATAAAACATAGTAGGGCTGGCGAAAGAAACTATAACTTTTTCCGTCGTTGCGACAGAGCAAAACCGCTTCCTCCCAGTTGTGGCCCGGACGCTCACCGCAACTCTGCGACTGCCAGCATTCACCCCCCGAACTGAAATACATTCCGGCTTTCCCGGATATTGACATAGAGCATATTCGCGTGCTATACTAGGCAATGTTCCGAAAGATGAGGCCCCTTGGATAGGTGATGCACAGGGTGATGGTGGTCATCCAGGCGCTGTTTTGTGGTTCCAGCTCACATATTTCCCGCCTGTTCAGCAATTTGTACGCGTGGTGGCGACGCTTTCTCACTCTTCTCCTGGTATGCTTTGGGCGACCTCTCTCTAGGGTTGTTGATTCGGTGTGCCATCTGACTGCACAGGGAGTGGTCTTGCTGCGTGCACCCGGAGCACCTTCCTGGTGGCATATTGTTCGCCTGGTGATCACATAGTTGCTGATTTCCTCTGGACGAAAGGGGGGATGCCAGCGGAGCATGAACCTTGCGGCAATCGAAAGTTTAAATTGCTGTTGCGCAGGATGGATGGAGCGTAGTTGAAATATGCCGCTCAGCGTTTCGACAAAGTAACTCGAAGTGGAGTCCATTTCTCTGAGCCTAGAGAGGAGAGACAAGCAATGGAGAAAAAGCGCGTGCGTTCCGCTCGGTTATCCCGTCGTGAATTCTTGCATGCAGCTGGCGTTATCGGCGCTGGTTTGGTCATCTCCGCCTGTGCAACGCCGACACCGTCGCCAGAGGCCAAGGTCGAAACACCTGTGCCTAGCCCGTCCCCGACCCCGTTGCCCACTCCGACTGATACTCCGGCGCCCACGCCAACCGTCTTGCGTGGTGAAAAACCGGGCCTAGCACCCGGAATGATCGGTGGTCCTACTGGATTTGAAGGCGCCGAACGTTATCAGTATGGGCCCGATAGCCCCGCCGGCAGGGCAATACTCGCCTTAAGAGACTTGCCGAAAGACAAGAAACCAGAGAAGTTGGTGGTGATGCATCCGGCTGGTGCTGTAGGTCATTGGAATGTTCCATTTCCCGAAAATGCACCGACTGCCCAGCAAATCTTCGAGGAAGAAACGGGCATTAAGCTCGAAGTAATCGCCACCAATGAGAACGAACAGTTCCAGAAGATCATCCAGGATGTCACCACGCGCGCTGGCCAGTATGATATCTACTCCTTCTGGGGCAACAACCGTGGCACTCTGTTCGAAGCCGGCGCCTTCTTGATCCTGGATGACTTGGTAGCGAAGTATCGGCCGGAGTGGGAAGAGCATTATGTCGGTGGCCAGTTGACGGTCGAAAGCTTCAACAAATATGCCGGCCACTATGTGTGTGTCTCGTTCGACGGCGACTACCAGTCCTGGAACTATCGCATTGACCTCTTTGAAGATCCCGAGGAACAGAAGAACTTCAAGGCCAAGTACGGTTGGGATCTGCAGTGGCCGGAGACGTGGGAGCAGCTGGACCAGATCTCTGAGTTCTTCACCCGTCCGGAGCAAAACCTGCTCGGTTGTACCGACCTGCGCAATCCCATCTGGAGCTTGACCAACTGGATCCAGCGCTATGCCAGCTTCGCCAATCCGGCCCAGATGCTCTTCGACCCCGAGACGGGCGACGCGCTGATCAACTCGGAGGCCGGTATCAAGGCTACCCAGGAGTTTGCCGATACGATGAAGTACAAGTCTAAGGATGCCCTCAGCTGGGGTTGGCCGGAGCAGTACAACAATATGGCGGCGGGCGGCGCGGCGATCACGTGTGCCTTCCCGAATATGCCCAAGTTCCTGGACAATCCCAAAAACCCTGATAGTAAGGTGGTGGGCAAGCTGCGCACTGGTCTCTCCCCGGGTCGCATCATCGACGGCAAGCTGATCCGCCGCACGGTGTGGTGGCCCAACATCACGCTGGCAGTTTCCTCCCAGACCAAGTATCCGGAGGCGGCCTATCTGTTCCTGCAGTGGGCCGACTCGTCTCCGATGTTCACGTTTATGGTGGGCAACCCGGCCGGCTACTACGATCCCTTCCAGAAGCAGAACTTCACCGACCCGGTGGTGGTGAGCAGCTACCACGAGTACCATGTGCCGACCATGATCGCCTCGATCGAGCACTCGGTGCCGCCGCTCAACCTCAACGGCGCCAGCGAGTATGAGACGGCGCTGGACAACAATCTGCAGGCGGTGCTCACCGGCAAGAAGACCGCCGAGCAGGCGATGGCCGATGCCGCCGCCGAATGGAACGCGATCACGGATCGACTGGGTCGTGAAAAGCAGATCGAAGCCCTCAAGGCACAAGTCGCCGCTCACTCAACCGTGGTGGACACGCCCAAGATCCGGAAGGCATAGGTCGTCTGGATGGCCCTTACTCCTCCCAGCTCGCCGAGCTGGGAGGAGTAACCTCTTAATGGTAAAAAAACAAAATCAACAGGAGTGCTTGGGAAGCAAATGGACAGAAACGTGGCGATTCCGGCAATAGTGGAGAGGCGGGTTCAGCTAGTGGCGCGCCTGCGACGCCGCCGCTTTTGGGACATGAGCGATGTGCGCGTCTTTGCCACCTCGCTCACCGCGCCGGCCCAAATCGTCCTATTATTCATCATCATGTTCCCCCTGCTGGCCGAGGTCTATATCAGCCTGACCTCCTGGACACCCACGCGCGGTGGCGATTGGACGCAGGCCTATCGCTTCTGGGATTGGGGGCGCAATTATGTAGAGATATTGCGTGACCTCGCCTTCTGGCAGGCGCTCGGTCGCACCTTCCTCATCGCTGGCGTGGCGGTGGCGCTGGAGTTCTTGCTCGGCCTGGGAATCGCATTCCTATTCCTCGATGAGTTTCCCGGCAAGCGCGTGTTCTACGCGCTGATGCTCGTCCCGATGATGATCGTGCCCGCGGTCGCCGGCTATGTCTTCTGGCTCTTCTTTCAGTCCAACGGCCCGCTCAATGCCATTATCTCGCTCTTGATCGGTCAGCCGTTCACCTTGACCTGGCTCGCCAACGATGTCACGGCGATGATTGCGGTCATCGTCGCAGAAGTATGGGAATGGACGCCGCTGATGTTCTTGATTATGCTCTCGGGCCTGGTGGGATTGCCGGAGGATCAGATGCGCGCGGCCACGATGCTCGGTGCCACCTCCTGGCAGAAATTCCGCTATCTGGTGCTCCCGATGCTGAAGCCGATCATCATCATCGCGCTGGTCATCCGCGGCATGGAAGCGGTCAAAATCTTCGATATGGTCTACTTGATGACGCAGGGCGGGCCGGCGCAGGCGACCGAGACGATCTCGATCTACATGTACAAGATCGCGTTTCAGCAGGTGCGCTGGTCCTATGCGGCCGCAGCGGCGATGACCATTCTGGTGATTATGACCATCCTCGCTTCTTATGCATTGCGCCCGCTGCAAACCCCCCAACGCGAGGTCGCATAGTGCGTCTAAACGCGAACGTTTGCGTGAAGGGATGAGGGAGAGAGATGACCCAACGTCCGACCTGGCAAATTGTGTTGCGCTATATCTTGGTGCTCATCGTGGTGGGGTGGTTCACATTCCCCACCTACTGGATGGTGACGATGGCCTTCAAGCCCAAGGTCGAGTGGTCGACCGCCCATGGCACCATCTACTGGGTGCCGCAGAACCCGACTTTGGACAACTTCGAGACGGTGTTGACTGAATATCGCGGCAGGTTCTTTCGCGCCAATCAGAGCTCGGCGTTGCCTTCCATCCGCAGCAGCATCATCGTCTCGATTGGTGGCACGTTGTTTGCCTTGCTGATCGGCACACTGGCCGCCTATGGCCTCTCGCGCTTCTCCACGGACACGGGCGAGCTGCCCTGGTATATTGCCCTAGGCCGGCTGGGCCTGTTGATCCTGGTGCTATTGCCCTTCATGGTGCTCTGGGCGTGGCTGGGGATCATTCGCTACTGGTACGGCATCCTCAGCTTCACCCTGCTGGGAATCGCGGTCAATCAGTTGCTCGACAAATTTCTGGCGCTCTTCTACCGCGGACCGACCGGCAGCCTGGCGTTCTCTATCCTCCAGCTGCGCATGTTCCCGCCCATGGCCATCGTCATCCCGGTGATGATCATGTGGTCGGCCTTCAAGCTGATCGACACATGGTATGGACTAATTGCGGTCTACGGCGTGGTCACCTTTCCCTTCGTGGTCTGGTTGATGAAGAGCTTCTTCGACGAGATCCCGCGCGAGCTGGACGAGGCGGCCATCGTCGACGGGGCTTCAAACTGGGGCGCTTTCTTCAAGGTGGTGCTGCCTCTGGCGAAGGGCGGTCTGGCCAGCACGGCACTGTTCGTGTTCATCCTCAACTGGAGTGACTTCCTCATCGCCCTGCTGTTGACCACCCGCGACTGGCCGACAATCCCGGTGTTCCTGAACTCGCTGGTTTCCTCGGAAATCGGCGCCCAGCATGGACCCAAGGCCGCGCTGGGCCTCTTGGCGGTGATCCCGCCGGTGGTCTTCGGCATCCTCATCCAGCGCTATCTGGTGCGCGGCCTGACATTTGGTGCGATCAAGAGGTAAAGCGGACATGGCGAGCGTGCGTCTGGAGAATCTGCGCAAGGAATTCGGCTCCGTCGTAGCCGTCAAAGAGCTCACCCTGCACTTCCCGGATAAGAAATTTGCGGCCATCCTTGGCCCTTCGGGCTGTGGCAAGACCACCACGATGAACATGATCGCTGGTCTGGAGACACCCACCCGCGGTTTCATCTACTTCGATGACCGATGTATGAACGACGTGCCGCCCGGCAAGCGCAATGTTGGATTCGTGTTCCAGAACTATGCCATCTTCACCCATATGACCGTGGCCGAGAACATCGGCTTCGGGTTGAAGATCCGCGGCGTGGACGAGGCCACCATCCGCCGCGAGGTGGGCAAGATCGCCGAGCTGCTGGAGCTCACCGATATGTTGCCCATGAATGCCGGCCGGTTGAGCGTCAACGATATGCAGAAGGTGGCACTGGGGCGCAGCATGATTGTCAAGCCACGCATCTTCCTGCTGGACGAGCCGTTCAGCAACCTGGACGCTGCCTTCCGCGCTTATATGCGTGGCGAGTTGAAGCGCATCCAACGGGAGATCGGTCAGACGATGATCTACGTCACCCACGACCAGGTCGAGGCGATGAGCATGGCGGATTACATCGCCGTCATGGACTTCGGAGTGTTGCAACAGTTCGGCACGCCCGATGAGATTTATAACCAGCCGGTCAACCTCTTCGTGGCCAACTTCATCGGCAGCCCGAACATGAATTTCATCCCGTGTTACTTCCACAGCCAGAATGGCCAGGGCTATCTGGTGCAGAAACACGGCAACGCGCGCATCCTGTTGGATGATCGGCGCCGCCAGCTGCTGGAGCGCCATCCAGGCAACCAGGACTTGATCTGGGGGGTGCGACCCGAACATCTCACCTTGCATGCCGAACCGTCACAGCCCGAATACCTGCGAGCGACGGTGCGCTTCCTGGAGCCCCTCGGGCCCAAGACCGTCGTGCACCTCGAATTGGGGGATCAGGACACGATCAAGGTCATCGCCCATCCCTCTTACCGCGAGAAGACCGGCACGGTGCAGTGGATCGAGATCAATCCGAAGTACCTGCACATCTTCGATGCTAAGACCGGCCTTGCCATTCGCTAATCCCGTCAAGGGTTTCTGAGGTGATCTGATGGCGAACATCCGTCTTGAGAATGTGACCAAGCGCTTTGGCCGCGTCACAGCACTCCAATCCATCAATCTGGAAATCCATCACGGTGAGTTCTTCTGCGTGTTGGGCCCGCCCGGCGCGGGCAAGACGACCCTGTTGCGCCTGATCGTCGGTCTGGAGAAGCCGGATGCAGGCACGATTTACATCGACGGCGAACCGGTCAACGACGTGCATCCGCGTAACCGTGACATCGCGATGATCTTCCAAAACCTGGCGCTCTACCCGGACAAAACGGTCTTCGACAACATCGCTTTCCCGCTGCGCGAACGCAAGCTGCCAGCTGAGCAGATCAAGGCGCGAGTGGCGCAGGTCGCCCGGATGTTGCACATCGAGCATCTACTGGAGCGCAAGCCGGGCAAGCTGAGCGGTGGCGAACGTCAGCGCGTGGCCATCGCACGCGCCCTGGTGCGCACGCCGCGCGCCTACCTGATGGACGAGCCGCTGGCAAACCTGGACGCGCTGTTGCGCCTGGAGATGCGCATCGAGCTGAAGCGCCTCCAAGAGCAACTGAATGAGACCCTTGTGTATGTCACCAGCGACCAGGTCGAGGCGATGAGCATGGCGGATCGCATCGCGGTGCTGTATAAAGGGGTGGTGCAGCAGTGCGACACCCCGGACAACGTGTACAACCTGCCTGCCAACCGGCGGGTGGCGACCATCGTCGGCAGCCCGCCGATGAACTTCCTCACCTGTCAGGTGCAACGCACGGACGGGCAGCTCAACCTGGTGCATTCTGGCTTCGGCTTCCGGGTGATCGGTTCCGACCATCCCTTGTGGGACTGCCTGTGCCGTGCGCTGCCGGCCGTCCAGGAAGTGTTGGTGGGGGTGCGGCCGGAGGATATCCGCCTCTATCCCGAACAGCCGACCGATGTCATCGCCTTTCCGGCGCGCGTGGCGGTGAGCGAGCCGCTGGGCGCCGAGACCATCGTGGACGTGCAATTGGGGCGCGACATCATCAAGGTCATTACTCCGCCAACGCAGTATTTCGCCGAGAAGCAGCCGGTCTGGGTCGCCTTTGACATGGCCAAGGTGCATGTGATGGACGTCCAGACCGGCGCGCGCATCTACACCACGGGGGCGCCCGAACAGCTGCAATGCATCCTGCCAGGGACGTGTGCGTGATATCGTGTTGCATAGTAGGGATACGTGACACGAATCGGGTCGCGCGTCCGTAGGTGGCTTCCCTCTCCCCTGGTGGGAGAGGGTCGGGGCTAGGAGGATAAACCGCTCCCTCACAGTCGTGGCTCGGATATAGGGCTGCGGCGCAGATGAGTCCAATCGCGCCGAGCGTTTCAACAAGCGGCTTCCCTCTCCCCATGCGAGGGAGGGTGAGGCGAAAGGAGACCTCTTCCTTAACGCCTATAGCGCAGGCGGCGCTGCGTCCTCAGGGGCAACGCCGTTGTGCGGCAGGGAAACGATGAACCTGCTGCCGGCGCCTGGAGTGGACTCGGCACGGACGTGCCCCCCGTGCGCTTCGACCACCCGGCGTACGATGTACAATCCCAGGCCACTGCCATGGCGTGGCCTGGGTATGCCAACAGGTTGTTCGGGAACGCGGTAGAATTTATCGAACACGTGCTCCAGCTCGGACGCCGGAATGCCGATGCCGTTGTCGCTCACGGTGACGTTGACTTCATAGGGCGTCGCCTGCACCGCCACACTTACTTCGCCCTCGGATGGGGTGAATTTGATCGCATTGTCGAGCAAGTTGATGAGCGCTTGTTCCAGCCAGTCGGCATCACCGAGGATGCTGACAGGCTCGTCCGGCAGCTGGGTGCGCACGGTGATCTGTTTCTCCGCTGCCAGCAGGCGCAGGCGATGCACCGCGCGCGCCACCAGCGCGTCCAGCGCCACTGGCTGGCTCGCCAACTGTAGTTCGGCGTGCTCCAGGCGCGTCGCGTTGAGCAGATTGTTGACCATGAGGATGAGGCGCTCGTTCTGTCGCTGGATGATCTCCAGAAACTCGCGCGCTGTTTCGCCTTCCAGCGGCTCATCCTCCAGCAGCAAGCTCACCGAGCTCTGGATGCAGGTCAACGGTGTGCGCAGCTCGTGCGAGACGATCGCCAGGAATTCATCTTGGCGCCGCTTTTCGGCGAGGAGCTGGGTATAGAGGCGTGCGTTCTCGATCGCCACCGCCACCTGCGAAGCCGCCACGGTGAGCAAGCGCTCGTGGTCCGAAGTAAACGCGTCCGGCTGAGTGTGGTCGATGTTGAGCACGCCGATCAGCCGCCCGCGCACCTGTAGGGGCACGGCTAACAGGCAGCGCACCTCGGGATCGAAAGTTACATAATCTGGGTAGGCATGGGTATCGGGTACGTAGAGCGGTTGTAGGGAGGCGGCAACTTTTCCGGCGACACCCTCACCCATTGCCAACTGTGCCATCTGGCGCCACTCCGGCTTCAGCCCGGCGGCAGCTTGGATCTCCAGCATCTGATTGGCAGAGTTGAGCAGGAAGACGCAACAACCGCGACACTTCAAGGCATTGCGGATGGCGTGCACTACTGTCTCCAGCGTTTCATCCAGCTGCAAGCTGCTGGTGACCTCTTGGGCGACCTGATACAGCGTGGAAACCTCTTCCAGCTT
>JANXAX010000370.1 GCA_025062175.1 Anaerolineae bacterium
GCGCATTTGGGATCTGCTGATCCCTTGACCGTGCATCGGTACTTCAACATTCTCGCAGGCGGTGAGTGTGGGCAACAAGTTGTGCAGTTGGAAGACAAAGCCCACGGTGCGGGCGCGAAAGCGGTCTATGTCCCGGATAGTGGCCAAGTCTTCTCCATTCACAACCACGCGCCCGCTGGTGGGTCGGTCTAATGCACCAATCAAATTCAATAGGGTGCTTTTGCCGCTGCCCGAGGGCCCCATAACCGCGAGGAACTCTCCCTTGTGGATAATCATGTCCACCCCGTCCAACGCTCGCACGACGACTCCGTCGCCATAGTAGCGCGTCAGCTGATAGGTAGCGACGACCACCGGTGGCGCGCTGCCTTCTGTTTCGCGCTCGGCTCGCAGTCCAGCTGGCATCACCTCATTCATACCGCAGTGCTTCCACCGGCTGCAGCTGTGCGGCACACCAGGCAGGATACAAACCGCCGGCAAGACCCAATAAAAGGGCAATTGCCAGCGACTGCCCGACAAGCTGGGGCGTATAGACAGCGGTCAGAAATGCCCCAAAGTCAGGCACTGATTGCAACATCCGCGTCAGCGCAAATCCCACCAGAAGCCCTATCCCACCAGCCAAACCGCTTAGCACCAGCGCCTCGCTCAGCACCATCCAAAGCACACGTGCCCTGCACCAACCTAGTGCGCGCAACGTGCCGATTTCACGGGTGCGTTCCATCACCGACATCATCATTGTATTGGTGACCACAATCCCGCCCACTATCAGCGCCAGTGCGAACACCGCGTTCATCATAGCCTGGGCGTTCTGAAAATCGGTCAGATTTTCGCCAAATGTCGCGCTCAGAGACACGGATACTTCATTGCCCAGCCGGGCCTCAATCCGGTCGCGCACAGCTTGTGCCTGGGATGGATCTCGCAACTTGATCTGGTACAAGCTCACCTGATGCCGTTTCTGGAATGCTCGCTGTGCCTCACGCAGGGCGATCACACCGGCCGCATCTTCGTAAGCGGTGCCGGTCTCGAAGATACCGACGACTCGGTAGACGCCTCCTGGAAGGATGATGGTATCTCCGACTTTCTTCTTCAGGTTGCGAGCGGCGGTGTGCCCGAGCATCACCTCGTGCCGGGCCATGATGTACCGCCCTTGAACGATGCGATAGCGCGACAGGGATGGATCCGCCGGATCAATGCCCAAAATAAACAGAAAAGGCAGCTTCTCTCCAGTGCTGACCCCCCATAGGATGCCTGATACATATGCTACCTCTGGCATAGCCGCAATTGCACGTCCTACTCGTTCATCAACCACCGAGTAACCCATATCCGCGACGCCGGCTTGCACGGCCACTAGCTCTGCCCCGCCTCGGCTCACAAAAGCGTTCAGCTGCTGTATCGAGCCTTCAGTGATGGCACCCAGCGACAGGATCAGGGCACTGCCGATTGCAATGCCGATCATCGTCAACAGACTGCGTGTGCGACGTCTCCACACAGCCCGCAACGTCATGCTTAGATGAAGCATCCAGGCGGGTTCTCTCCTCGTCTCTGCGCCCATCTCATAGCGCAACGCCTCGATCGGCATCAAACTTGCAGCACGCCATGCCGGGTAAATCCCTCCAACGAGGCCCAGGATCAACGCCATCACAAGCCCTTGAAGGAGCAACTCTGCCCTTAAAGTGGCTGGCGCTATGCTTGCGATGGCGGGCGTCCGATTCACCACCCATATTAACCCAAGCCCCATGGATATGCCGAACAGGCCACCTAGCAAGCCCAGGGACACAGACTGTCCCAAGATCAACCTCAAGATATGGGGACGGCACCATCCTAATGCTCGCAGCACCCCGATTTCACGCGTCTGCTCGAACACTGCCATCATCATCGTGTTCATCATGCCGAGCCCACCAATGAGAATTGCGATCATACTGATGCCCCACGCCATACCGCGGATAGTCTCCACGGTCTGCTGTTCATCCGCCAGATCGCTGGCTCTCGTCACCGACACCCCCGGCGCCAGCTCCTCAATCAAATGTTTTGCTTTGTCCACCTCGGACAGGTTATACAAGCTCACCTCGAAAAAGCTCACGCGATGAGACTTTTTTAAGAGGCGTTGTGCGTCGCTTAAGGAGATCACAGCGCCATTATCCTCAAATAGCTGTCCGGTCTCATAGATGCCGACTACAATGAACGGCCTGCCGAAAAGTCTCACCGTATCCCCAACACTTTTCTCTAGATTAGCGGCAGCCTGTCGTCCCAACAACATTTGTCCGGGACGTATCAGACGGTTACCTTGGACGATCCGGAAACGCTGGATACTTGTGCTTTCTGGATCGTGACCGTTGACAAAGAAATAAGGCACCTTTTCAAGCGCCACCAATCCCACAATGACACCCGAGACGCTGCGCACTCCCGGCAGCTGAGCGATGCGCGACCCTAGATCTTCTTCCAAGGCACTGAGAGTGATATCGTAGACATTTGCCTGCATGACCAACAGATCGGTGTCGCTTGCCATGCCGGCATAACCCTGGGCAAGCCCCTCGGCCATAGCACCCAGAACCACAACCGCGGCCACCCCGATGGCCACTCCCAGTATGGTCAGAAAACTGCGTGCACGACGCCGCCAAAGACTGCGCCAAACCATTTCTATCCTCTTTCCCCACGGTGTCCCGGATGCCTTGCATTATACACGATCTGGAAGGTGAGCGATTATCTTCAGCTTCTTGCGAAACGCCTGGCAGATATCAACGGTAAATTGTCAATCTGGTTTCGGGCTTCTTGCTTTGCGAGCGTTATCCCGCTTCGCTATACTGTAAACAATGCATGTCGATTTCCTAACCTTGGCATGTCTACGCGACGAGCTGGACCGCCTGCTGGGAGCGCGCGTTCAGCACATTGTACT
>JANXAX010000371.1 GCA_025062175.1 Anaerolineae bacterium
AGGTGGTGATTTCAGTGCGTGGCCGTAGGGCGGGCATAATAGTGTGCGGTACGGGAGCACGCAGCAGGATGGCATCATCCTGGGGGACAAAGCCGCTGAGGAGCAAGCTTTCACGGTCCGCCGTGTCAACCGGGAAGGTGGTGGAGACAGAGGAGATAGGTTGACTCGGTGCAATCAAGCGTGCTAACCGTCCTTCAGCCACGGAAGATACGGGGAGAGAGCGTTTAGCAAAAACGATAAGCAAGACAATGAGGAGGATAACAGCTATATGAGCTGCAACGCGGCTACGGAGCAGGTCATCTGTCCAACGTGCGCGCAACCACTTGCGTGTGTGGCCCGAAACCCAATTGCGTACGCTATGTTCCTCAGCCGTAGAAACAACCGAGTGCAGCGGACGCAAGCGAATCTCCAAATAGAAGGGACGCTTACCGGACAGGGATTTCTGCGCCCAATCGCTTCCTAGTCTCAAGATATCTGCACTCCCGGATAACGTTCTTGGCGGGATGATATTCCATCCCCGAAGCGTTGTCAAGGAGGGCATGAGGGTGCTGAAAGGTCCACTGAAATGCAGGTTGTACGGGTCAGCGTGTTAGAATGGGCCGCAGACTGACGCGAAGAAGACAAGAATATGGTCGAGGACGCAGGCCGGCGAGGGTTGGATATCACGGCTGGCTAGTGGCCAAGGTCGAGGCCCGGCGGCGACTGCCCCAGTGGCTGTGCGAAGTCTCGGCGCAATCCAGGGTTGAGCAAATGGGGCGCTTGCTATACCGACGGCCGAAGAAGGATAGCACAATCGCCAGAAGGTGACAGGCCATCAGTGGCAATTTCTAGAAGTTATTTCAAAAATCCCAAAGCATGTTATACTATCGGCTATGAACCGACACGAAGTTTTTAGGGCAAAATGGTTAAGGAAAATCGGAGCTACCACAGTTTGACCACAGTTTTGTGGAGGGCATAACCGGGAGGATGCAGCAACAGGGGCACAAAGCCAGGGGAGAATTTGCCTATTGGTGGGGGTTCTGGTATAATACAAGGTGCTTAAATGAGCTGGGCCGTTAGCTCAACTCGGTAGAGCAGCTGACTCTTAATCAGCGGGTTGGAGGTTCGAGTCCTCCACGGCTCATTCGCCACGACCAGGATGGTCATAGCGATCCATCCCGCCAGGCAGGAGAGAGATGGCGTGAACACCCCCGTGTGGCATATCACCAAGTCGAAGTGCGTGAAGAAGCCGGACCCTGGGTCTGGATAGCGGCATTTATCACCCGTGGAATCGTCAGGCCGGTACTCCAGATCCACCAGGAGATAGGGTACCGGCTTTTATTTTACCTGAGATGCGAGAGGAGGAAGATCCTATGCCACAAACAGCCGCCTGTCCCGAGTGTGATGCCTCAATCACCTTGCGCGACGACACCTTAGAGGGCGAAATCGTGCAGTGCCCGGATTGCGGGGTCGAGCTGGAAGTGCTCAGCCTCGACCCGCCGGAGCTCGACCTGGCACCCGCCGAGGAAGAGGACTGGGGCGAGTAGTCTCGATGGCTGTGACCGGTGCGCATGCCCGCATCGCGGTGCTCCTCGACCGTGTGCGTGTCGAGGAGAAGCTGCTCCTGCAGGCGTTCGATGCACGTCGTATTCCTGTCGATGTGCATGACGACCGCGAGATCGTGCTTGACTTGGATGCGCATCGCCGCGGAGAGGCGGCCAATGCCCATGGTCGGGACGCATGGGCACGTTATGCTGTAGTGCTGGACCGCTGCATCACCCATACCCGCGCTGTGGCCGCGCTGCGCATCCTGAATGACTGGGGCATCTGTACCATCAACCACGTCGATGTGGTCGCGACATGCGGCGATAAGCTGGCCACCAGCTCCGCTCTGGTGCGCGCCGGCGTCCCCACCCCACGGGTGATGGTTGCCTTCACCCCCGAAGCAGCCCTACAAGCCATTGAGACGATGGGTTACCCGGTTGTCCTCAAACCGGCCGTCGGTTCGTGGGGACGCTTGCTCAGCAAGGTCAACGACCGCGACGCAGCCGAGGCCATCCTCGAACACAAACAAGTGTTGGGCAGCTACCCGCACCACATCTTCTACATCCAGGAATACATCCCGAAACCAGCCCGTGACATCCGCGCCTTTGTGGTGGGAGATGAGACCATCTGTGCCATCTACCGCTACGCGGAACATTGGGTGACCAACACCGCGCGCGGCGGCCGTGCTGTCAACTGTCCGGTCACGCCCGAACTACACGCCTTGGCACTGGCTGCGGCGCGCGCGGTGGGCGGCGGCGTCGTCGCGGTGGACCTGCTGGAAACCCAGGATGGTCGGCTGTTGGTCAACGAGGTCAACCACACCACCGAGTTCCGCAACAGCATCGACACCACCGGGGTCGATATTCCGGGGCGCATTGTGGATTATGTGTGGCGAGTGGCGGCCGAACGCGCCGAATAGGGCGCAGGTGTCCCTAGAGCAAGCGTGGACCGATGGAGGGAGAAGCACGATGTCACCATTGTGCGTCTGGGATCATCCGACAAGGACAATTGGTCATCGCTCTGCGAGGTCTGCATGGCAACTGGAAATAGATTGAAAGTCAGCATCGTAGGGGGCAGCGGCTACGTGGGCGGCGAGCTGCTGCGCTTGCTCCTCTTCCATCCGTATGTGGAGGTGCAACAGGTCACCTCGGCCAGCCAGGCAGGGCGTTATGTGCACACGGTGCATCCCAACCTGCGGGGCGTCACCACGCTTCAGTTCACCCATCCCGATGTGTTGCGCATCGCCACAGAAACCGTGAAGCGCTGGATTCGCGAGCAACCCCAAGCTACCATCTTCTCCGTATCCCAGAACGACTGGACCAACCCCTGCGAGTGTGAGCAGTGTCAGCGCATAGTAAAGGA
>JANXAX010000372.1 GCA_025062175.1 Anaerolineae bacterium
GGACGCGGAGTGAGCTCATCGATCCGATCATCCCCTTTTACGCCGCCGAGCACGCAGAAATATCCCCATAAATCCCCTGTGTTCTCCGCATATTCAGCGCCGTCACACATTCGGCATAGATTCCCTCGAGCTGGGCGGCGACAGTGTTCCAATCGTGATGCCGCTCCACATAGCGGCGTCCCGCGGCACCCAACCGCGCCGCCAATGCATCGTCGTCCAACAGGCGCAGCACCTGGCGCGCAAACGCCTCGGCTGAATCGGCGACCAGCAGATCGCGTTCCGCCTGTACCTGGAGCGCACCACATGCCTGTGGCGTCGCCACCACCGGCGTGGCGCAGGCCAGCGCCTCGAGCACCTTGTTCTGGATGCCGGCGCCGTAGCGCAGCGGCGCGACTGCCAACCGCGCCCGCTGTAGGTAAGGACGGATATCCGGCACCCATCCCGTCACCTCCACCCGGCCGGGGAAACGCTCCGCCAGCTGGCGTATGCGGCGCGGCGGCCAGGCGCCCACCACCTGCACGCGCACTCCCGGCCGCTGTGCCCACACGCGCGGCATGATCTCCTCGACCAGATATAACACCGCGGTGACGTTGGCGTGGTAGCTCATTTTGCCACTGATGACCAGCGTCTCGGGCGCACGCGGACCGTCGCCGGGGCGGAAGTAGTCCAGGTCCACCCCGTTGGGCAGCACCGTGATGGGAGCTTCATCCGTCACAGAGGCCGGAGAGGGTGTGAAGCGCTTCCCATCTGACTTCTGTGCCGCCTGCCACAGCTCCAGCAACGCCCGGCGGTCCACCGGCGAGGTGACCAGCACGCGCGCGAAGCGGCTGACCAACTGGCCTTCATAGCGACGTGTGCGGCCCAGGTCCAGACGCGTCAGCAGCCGCCCGCTCCAGCTGCGGCTGTCCCGCGCCGACTGGGTGAACAGGTAGCTGATGCAATCCACGCTATCCCACACCACCGGCGTGCCGTCCAGCCCCAGCCCGTAGCGCACCCCGCGCAGGTGCTCGACGTGGACGAGATCGACGGGCACCTGCGGGCCCTCCCCCCCAGCTCCTCTCCCAGCGCTGGGGGAGGGGGGAGCAGCGCCCTCACCCCCAGCCCCTCTCCCAACGCTGTGGGAGAGGGGAGCGAGTTCCTGTTCGATGCGGGCACGCAGGACAGGCGACCAGCAGTAGACCGCCTGCAGCGGCACGTCCGAGGGTAGGGCATGCAGGCAGTTGAGCAGCGAGCGCAGGCGCGGCAGCGGCTCCGCGAGGACGCGCACCCCCCATGCCTGCAGCGCCCCCAACGCGGCGCGTTCTTCCGCGCTGCTCCACAGCGTTGCCAGGGTGAGGTGATGGCCGCGCGCTGCCAGGGCGCGGATCAGATTATACGGCCGCACGCGGATGGGCGTGGGCACATATGGGACGACGAACAGGATGTGCATCGCGAATTGCGGATCGCGAATTTTGTTTTTCACCGCAGAGGGTGTAGAGCACGCTTAGGATGGAAAGACCTCAATCCCTCCTGTGGTGAAGCACATCTGATCAACTCGTAGGGTTCAGAGCCTCTCGAAAACGAGCCATATCTCAGGTTCTCGGAACGAATCGAATTGCTTGGAAAGCAAACGAAATCCCCGCTGCTCGAAATAGCGTGTCACTGTCACTCCATCATCCACAATGTCCAAACCCAATTCAAACTTGCCACAGTGCTGGATCGTGTCTTCCAGTCGGGTATCAGGATAAGGCAAAACTATATATAATCGCCCGCCCGGCTTTAACACTCTTCGGAATTCCGATACAACTCTAGAAGGTTCATAGGCATGCTCAAGAGTGTGGGAGCTATACACTATGTCAAACTCGTGGTCCTTTAGTATAGGCATACTATGCATATCAGCACGGAGAACACGAGCGCCAGATTGCTGCGCCAAAGCGAGCTTATCGGCGTTTATGTCTATACCCGTGATGTTAACGAAACCCAAGGAGATGAGATACCGGATCCCCACACCGTCTCCACAAGCACAATCAAGAAATGGAAAGGCGTCTATCCAAACCGGATAGGTTTAGCTCTAAATAGCGGCGCTGTCCATCACTATACCTAGGCACGCTTGATTCGAACCCTGCATACTTGTTCTGATACCTCACGTACGAATGCCAATCCCGTATACCTAAGATGTCGCGAGCACATTTTGGACGTCCCCATAGAAAATAATAAATCCGCCACCGAATCCCATTGAGCCACCACTTCACCTGTAATAGAATGTTCTTGATACCAGCAAATTGAGCCAAATTATACCTCCTGTAGCAAGCGCGAAACATTTGCTGCTTTGTATCCGTAGAACAGATTTGACACAAGCTCTCCCCTCTGGATTATACCATTTTGCACAATCTCGTCTACAGCCTTTTTGACCCCTGGCGACCACCGATAATCGTGGAACGCCACAACCCCACCTTCCAGAACTTTGGGAAGCCAGCATTCGATATCACTACGCACCCCCTCGTAGGAATGATCACCATCTACGAACAAGAGAGAGACTACCAGTGAAATCTCGTGCTATCTGTCGTGAGTATCCTCTCAGCGGCACTATATTCCCAAATGAGCACGTATTTCGCTGAAACTCAGCAAACGTATCACGCGGTCCTTCAAGCATGCCCTGGTTCTGCCACGTGTCGACACAATACACCACCTGTTGACGTTCCTTGCCAGCAGCTGCCAAGAAAGTAGCGCTTGCCCCTAAGTAGCTCCCTATTTCCAACATAGCACCTCTATGAGCTGCTCTAAGCCCCAGAGCATATAGTAGAAGACGTTCCTTCTTGCCAACATGGGTCGGGATATACCATGGCTGTGTGCCATGCATCAGGATAAAGCGTGCTAGCAGGAACAGAAACCAGGATATATTTCT
>JANXAX010000373.1 GCA_025062175.1 Anaerolineae bacterium
TGTTGCAGGAAGCGGATCAGATGTGCTGAGGGCTCTTCCACGGGCTATCTCCAATCTAGCCACCTGACACTTTTGTCGGGAAAACGTTGATCGGCTCGAGCCTCCCAATATTAATTCGGTTGACAAACTCTTCCGTACAGGGGGAAGGACCCAACGTCGATCAACCAACTATATAATACCCTGCAAAGGGAAATTATGGAACTGTGGTCCGGTCGATGCATCATTCCAATCTAAGCGTTCGTCTGGTTGCTGGTCGGGATCTATCTGAGCCATTCAGTGTAGCTCAGCCCTATCGCCGGCAAAGATCCTAGGGCGGGCCAAACGGACGCGCGTGCTGTGAAGGCTGGGCCGGTGGGGGCTGACCCTAGCCATCCGGGTGCGCGAATGATATGCGCCCATCACGAGGATGATCAACGCAAAGTGTCCCCTCTCATTGGCCAATTTCCCAAAGAGGTCGGACTGTGCCATGATGAAAGTGTAGTGGACTGGACGTGATCCTTACTGACCCCCGTGTATCTATGAAGCATTTCAGTCACTTCACGATCGTTGCCGTGATAGTGTTGACGTTGGCACATCTAATACTCCTGGTATCGGGTGGAGCTTTTTTGCGTGCTTGGAGTTTGTTGCTCTTATGGTATGCTCTGGGGGTGTTATGGGGTGAGGTCTTGCTGAACGGTCGCGGCCGTGTTGCCAAGCTGGTGTTCGGTCTAGGTTTCGGCTATGCCTATGCTATTTGCTCGACATTGCTGCTTGCCTATCTTCCCGGTCACCTGCCGAGTCTGGCCGAGGTGGTCGGACTCGATTTGCTCGCACTCGTGGCACTCGCAATTCTTGTGAGACGCCGATTCGCGTCGCTTCACTTCTCCAGCGATGAATGCCTTTCGCGTTCTGCGGCGTTCCTTTTAGCTGGCATCACCCTCGTCGGTGCTGTATTCCGCTTCACAGGGCTCGGCTACAGCGAGTTTCAGGGCGATGAAGCTCTGGTGATGTTGGCCGCAGCTGACATGCTGGAAGGCCACGAGGATGTACTTTTTCTGCGCAGCAAAGGGCCAGCTGAGGTGCTATTACCCGCAGCACTCTGGGGTCTAAGCGGGACCATCGATGAGGCTACGGCCCGATTACCGTTTGCGCTAGCCGGTAGCTTCGTCCCATTGCTGGGTTTCCTTCTGGCTACCAGCCTGTCGGGAAATCAACGAATGGCAGTGATGATCGGAATATTAACCTCCGCACTTCTTGCCCTCAATGGTTTTATGGTGGCTTTTTCGCGCATCGTGCAGTACCAGGTCTTGGTGGTACTCCTAGGCGGGCTGGGGCTATGGTGCAGCTGGCAATGGCGAAGGGATGGGAAGGTACGCTGGCTGATGTTGTGCGCACTTTTTGTAGGAAGTGCCCTGCTGGCCCATTATGATGGCCTCACGGTGCTCCCAGCCATTATCTACGTTATCACCACTGCTTGGGGTCGACAGACGGGCCGTGAAGGCAAAGTGCGTTATCTCGTACACATTGCGATTGCATCCGCGCTGTTGTGTTTCGTAGCGGGCTTGTTCTACCTGCCTTACGTTCTAGATGTCCAGGCCGTGCGCACAGGGGACTATTTGGGCGGACGAATCGGCAGCACATTGGTCAAGAACAACCTGACGAGTTTCCAGCATTTTAATATCTTTTATACTTCGTTTTACTACTATGCCTTGACCGGCTTGCTGGTGCTTATCTTTCTCATCCGGGCATCTCAAAACATGTACGGTCTGGGGCGACTGCCTTGGGTGTCCCGTTGGTTCCCCCTACTCTTGGGACTTATTGTGGTTGCGCTGCTCTGTCGGCCAGAAATCTTGCGCGTCCCCGCGATCGATTTTGCCTTCGTCCCCTTCACGCTGCTATTCGTCGGTGCTTTAAGCTCGGCGGCACTGTGTGATGGGCAGCGTGCTATGGTCGTGTGGCTGGCAGTCCCGTTTCTTGGTTACAACTTCATGGTGGCGTTGCCACTCACCCATATTTACACCATCGTGCCGGCATGGACGCTGCTTGCCGGAACGATGGGTGTCATCCTAGTACGTCCGGTGATGGCTCCTCCGACGGTCGCGCCGTGGAATCCTTGGGCCGCTCGCCTGGCAGTTGCGTCGAGCGGGATAGTGGCGGTATTATTAGCAGGTTACCTGACCCTCGCCTACCTGCGCCAGGATGTCCGATTCGTATCGGACTGGCCACGCAGCCAGAGCCCGTTATACTGGACACCTTATGCCAGTCCTCCTCCCACTGGTTTCTTTGGTTTTCCGCATCGCAGCGGATGGAAAACGGTGGGTGCCCTCTACACCAGTGGGCAATTGCAGGGTGACTATGGCAGCAACGAAGAGCCCGACATCACCGCTTGGTACACGCGCCGCGCATCCCGGGCATGCGATGTGTCTCCCGAGTACTACTTCATTGCCAGCGACGTGGTCGATGTATGGCCGGTGGAGATGCCTCGCATTCACAGAGAGTACGAGAGATTTGCGGAGATCGAGTTACCTCATGGGAGGGGTTTAGTGGTCTACCGCACCAGACCCGCTGGTGTGCCACTAGGCTCGCTCGGTTTTGATTCGCTCGCAGATGCGTTTGATCGGACGGCTGTGCCAAGTGCTTTTGTGCGTTCAGCACCGGCCACGCAGCGCATAGAAGTTGATCTGGGTGGTATCATACGCCTGATGGGCTTTGAGCTGGATACACAACGTGCTTACCCGGAGGGGCGCCTGACCGTGACGTTATATTGGCAAGCGCTGAGCACACCTAAGGAGGACTATCACGTATTCGTCCATTTAGCAGAGGGGACGACGGTATGGGCTCAATCAG
>JANXAX010000374.1 GCA_025062175.1 Anaerolineae bacterium
TCCAAGGCGCAATTTTGATGGTGGCGACCTCTTATGTCCTGGTCAACCTCATCACCGATCTAGCCTACGCCTATATCGACCCACGCATCCACTATGGAACGTGAAATTGAGCTGCATCCCGGTAAGGTCTCCGCGGCTGCGCGTCCCACCGAGCCAAAGCTGGCAGGACGCCCGCGCAGTCTGACGTATGACGCCTTGCGCCGTCTGTGGCGTGATCGTGCTGCTGTGGTGAGCGCCGCATTTCTCTTGTTTATGATCATCGTCTCTCTGGCGGCGCCTTTCATCGCTCCGATGGATCCGAACGCCACCAATCTGCCTAAGCGTCTGCTGCCCCCCGGCAGCCCCGGCCACTTGCTGGGCACCGACGAACTAGGGCGAGATATGCTCAGCCGCCTGATCTGGGGTGGGCGTGTGTCGTTGTTAGTGGGATTCATCGCGGTGCTGGTTGCGATGTCCGCCGGGGTGGTAGTGGGATTGCTGGCCGGGTACTTCGGTGGCTGGGTGGACAGTGTGATTATGCGGCTGATCGACATCCTGATGGCATTTCCATCCCTGCTGCTTGCCATCGCCGTGGTCGCCTCGTTGGGTCCCGGTCTGACCAACGCGATGCTGGCGGTTAGTATCGTCGGCATTCCCTATTACGCGCGCATCGTGCGCGGCAGTGTGCTGTCCCTGCGCAACCAGGAGTTCGTCCAGGCCGCACGGGTGATTGGAGCCAGCGACCTGCGCATCATTGTGTATCACATTCTGGCGAATAGCTTAGCCCCGCTGATCGTGGCAGCGACCCTGGACGTCGGCTGGATGATTATGGCGGCGGCGGGGTTGAGCTTCTTGGGCCTGGGCGCCCAGCCTCCCACGGCTGAGTGGGGTGTGATGCTCAGTGCCGGACGGCAGCAGATCCGCAATGCGCCACACATTTCGATCTTACCTGGCCTGATGATCTTCCTGGTGGTTTTGGCACTCAACTTCCTGGGCGATGGGGTGCGGGACGCGATGGACCCGCGGTTACGGCAATGATGTGTATCTATCTAAGGAGAGCTCTATGTCTACAAACCGACCTATTCGACTTTCCACCTTCTCGATTGTGGCGCGCGATGCGCGCACCGGCGATCTAGGCGTCGCGGTGCAGTCCAAGTTTCTGGCGGTGGGCAGCCTCGTGCCCTGGGCGAAGGCAGGGGTTGGTGCTATCGCGACCCAGGCGGCGCTCAACGCAGCATATGGCCTCGAGGGCCTGCGCTTGCTTGCTAATGGATGGAGCGCCCCTGAGGCGTTGAACCACATGGTCGCGATGGACAGCGACGCGGACATACGCCAAGTGCTGATCGTGGACGCTGCCGGCCGTGCCGCCGCCTTCACCGGCGCGCAATGCTATGCGTGGGCCGGTCATATCGTCGGTGAGGGATACGCATGCGCCGGCAACATCTTGGTGAGTCGGGACACCGTGGAGGCGATGGCTCGCACCTTCGAGACGACCGACGGTCCTCTAGCCCATCGTCTGGTGGCGGCACTGGCTGCCGGTCAAGCTGCCGGCGGCGACCGACGTGGTCAGCAATCGGCGGCGGTGCTGGTCGTGCGCACGGCCGGTGGCTACGCCGCACGCACCGACCGCTATGTAGACCTACGCGTGGACGACCATCCGCAGCCGATCGCCGAACTCCAAAGATTGTTGGCACTCCATCACCTCTACAGCCAATCGGCGCCCGAGGACCTGATCGAGCGCAGCGAAGCGATCTGTCGGGAATTGCAGATGATCTTGCGCAACGCTGGCCGGCGGGATATCCAGGTCACCGGTCAGTTTGACGCGACGACACGGCAGGCGCTGCTGGACCTCTATAATATGGAAAACCTGGAGGACCGCTGGCACGAGCGCCTGATCGACAAGGTGGCGCTGGAGTATCTGCGCAACAAGTTTCAGCACCCAGTTACATCGTGAACTGGAACTTCCACCAGCCCGTCCTCGAGCTGCGCTGCCCGGTGACGTTGGAGACAGCCCAGACACGCCAGCGGCCCATATAACCAGCGCCGACAAAATCCTCCATCCGGTAGCGAGGCTCTGTCAAGCCCTCGACCTTTTGGTATGGCTGCCAGTCAGTCCCATCCGGGGTGCCATACTGAATCTCGATCGTATAGGTGACGCCGCCTGGATAGCTCACTTCGGTCCAATAGAAGTCGACGTAGCGCGGGGAGTGATGAAATACCGAGCCATCCGGTGGCCCAACCTGTGTGGGCTTGGGCACTTCCGGCAAGTTGACTGTGATCGTGATGCGGCGTTCCGTGGTGCTGCCGTCACGCAGCTGCACACGCAGCACGTAGGTCGTGGTGGTCGTGGGACAGACCGACTGGCTGCCGTGTCCGACCACACCGCTATCGTTTAGGTAGACGGCAGCGACGTTTTCCACATCCCAGCGCAACGTCGCGCATTCACCAGGCCCTACTTCGGTCCGGTCGGCGACAAAGGAAATAAGTGCTTCGGGCGTGGGTGAAGGTATCGGTGTAGGGGTGACCGGTGCTGGCACCACAACTTGGATCAGGAAGCGTCGTCCGAAGAGCACCCCGGCAGCATTACGCAACTGCCAATAGCTCACGTGGGAGCCCGGTGCAGCAGGGGCATACATCGTCACCCCGACGTCGACGACAGCACCAGGGGGGGTATTGGGGATGTTCACTGCGGGCGGAGCGGACATTGGATTACCCGACACAAAAACAGCCGCGTAACCGGGCCCCCAGGTGCACGAGCCGATGTTGCGCAGTC
>JANXAX010000375.1 GCA_025062175.1 Anaerolineae bacterium
GCCCACGAATGGACAGGAGGTCAAGCGTTCACCGAACATGGAATTATCGTCATCAATGTCTCTCCAAATGAGCTGGACTTCGGTCTGATTGCTGTGCCGCACGAGCTGACTCACATTGTCATCGATCAAGCCACGGATAATCCCTATGGTGACATCCCGCGCTGGTTAGATGAAGGATTGGCGGTCTACATGTCAGGCGAGCTGGACAGCCCGTTTCGGGGCTATCGCAGCTTGGTTGCCCTGTATGCCAAACAAAATCGCCTGATGACTCTGCAAACGCTGTCCAGCAGCTTTCCCGCTGACCCAGAGCTCGCCAATCAGGCTTACGCTCAGAGCGGGTTGGTAGTGGAATTCATCATCCAAAATTATGGCAAAGAGGCGATGGCGAAGCTGCTCAGCATCTTCGCCCAAGGTTCTCTCTATGATGATGCATTGCGTGAGGCGCTTGGGGTGGATACTTGGGGGCTGGACAATGCGTGGCGAAAGCACATCGGAGCTCCTCCCCTAGAGCGGCCGGGAACCACGGGTGAAACACCTGATTCTGAGGCAGCGACACAAGCTGCTAGCCCCCCTCCTGGCATTTCTCCATCGGCCAATTCAACACCCTCTAACGTGATCTCGACACCGAGCGATTCTTATAGCAGGGTGCGTATCCCGTGCCTGAGCATAGGGTTCACGGGGGCGGTGGGGGTCGCTCTGCTAGCAATGCTGTGGCACAGCCGTCCGGATTCATAGCAAGAGGTGGCGAGACTTGCCGCCTGTTGAGCGTTCGTCAATTCGCCGCAGGACTTGCCTTGTCCGGGGGTTAGAATGCCAGAAGCAAGCCCTATTCGCATTTATCACCCAGACGAAGCACGACACACGATCCTAGCGCGTCACCTGTCGAGTGATGTTCGTCTCACTCCCCAGCTGGCGGCCCGTATCGAGCGCGTGTTTGGGCGCCCTTTGACCCCGGAGCAGGCAGTGACACACATTCTGGAAGATGTGCGGCAACGGGGTGACGCAGCGCTCCGCGAGTGGACGTACCGCATTGACGGGGTGTTGTTGGAAGACTTTGCCGTCCCACCAGACCAGCTCCGTAGGGCGTACGATTCGCTGGCATCTGAGCTGCGCACAGCTCTGCATACCGCAATCGATCGCGTCCGCGCCTTCCACCAAAGGCAACCGATCCACGGCTGGATCGAATGGTCGGACGACGGCAGTGCCCTGGGGCAGATGGTGCGGCCACTGGAGCGCGTGCTGATCTATGCGCCAGGCGGCACAGCACCTTACCCCAGCACGGTGATCATGAGCGCGGTGCCGGCTCAGGTGGCAGGAGTACAGGAAATTTATGTCACCAGTCCGGCCGGCAAAGATGGTTGGCCGGCAACGGTCATCCTGGCAGCGGCCTATGCCTGCGGGATCGAGGGTGTTTATCGCATAGGAGGTGCACAGTCCATTGCCGCATTCGCATATGGAACCCAAAGTATCCCACGCGTGGACAAAATCGTCGGACCAGGCAACATTTTTGTGGCACTGGCGAAGCGCCAAGTATATGGCTGGGTGGACATCGACGGTCTGGCAGGGCCTACCGAGACCCTCATCGTGGCTGACAAGACGGCTGACCCCGTCTTGGTGGCTGCCGATTTACTCGCCCAGGCGGAACACGATCCCCTGGCAAGCGCGATCCTGATCACCGACAGCCAGTGTGTCGCCCTAGAAGTGCAAGCCCAAGTGGCGGCCCAGCTGGAAACACTCAGTCGCAGTGAGGTGATTGTCGAGAGTTTGCGCGCCCAAGGGGGTATCGTCGTTTGTGCAAATTTAGAGGAAGCAATTGAGTTGGCTAATCTCTACGCTGCGGAACACCTTTGTCTCCACGTCGCCCAGCCATGGGTGTGGCTGGGGCGTATCCGCCATGCCGGTGGAGTTTTTCTGGGGGAGCACTCTTATGAGGCACTCGGTGACTACGTGGTGGGGCCCAGTCACGTGATGCCGACGCTCGGCACAGCACGCTTCGCGTCGCCATTGACCGTCCGTGATTTTACTAAGATTATCAGTCTGTTCGGATTGAGCAGAGAGGAAGCACACCGTATTGGTGCAGCGGCTCTGACATTGGCACAAGCAGAGGGACTGACAGCCCACGCCGCTGCCATAACGAAGCGCCTACAGCTGGACGGCGGTCAGAGTCTATGAGCTTCGATGTTACCGCACTGATCCGCCCGGATGTTGCGAAGATGCAACCTTATGTGCCCATTTTGCCGTTCGAAGTGTTGAGCGCGCAGCTGGGCCGGCCGCCGGAGCAGATCATCAAGCTGGATGCGAACGAGAATCCTTACGGTCCCTCGCCCAAGGTGCGCCAGGCACTGGCCTCGATGGCCTATCCACACATCTATCCGGATCCCGAGTCGCGTCTCTTGAGGGCAGCGTTGAGCGACTACGTCCAGCTGCCGATGGAATATCTCCTCGCAGGACACGGTGCTGATGAGCTGATCGACCTGGTGATGCGCCTGTTCGTCCAGCCGGGTGATGTGATCGTCAATTGCCCGCCGACATTTGGGATTTACCCATTCGATGCCGCAGTCAACGGGGCACGGGTGTGCAATGTGTTGCGCCGTCCGGATTTCACTCTGGATGTGGAAGCAATAGCGCGCGTCGTGCATAGCGAACCACGTTGTAAGCTCCTCATCGTCACCTCGCCCAACAATCCAGACGGCGGGCTGATTGCGGATGAAACGCTCGACCATCTATTGCGACTCCCGGTGGTGG
>JANXAX010000376.1 GCA_025062175.1 Anaerolineae bacterium
TCGGACCGAAGGAGCGCTGGCAGTGGCGGCAGACCCAGCGCGGGCGGCCATCTTTGCTCCCGTTGCGGATGACAGCAGTTCCAAGGAAGAAAGCCCATTTGTCTGAGCACATGGGGGTGGCAACACCTCTGCAAGGGGACGCTTAACGGCGCGCTTCCTTGGACGTGCGACAGAAACGAGTGGTATAATATACACATAATCCAAAACAGCCACCGGACATTCATCTCAGATGACCCAATCTAAACTCGATGGGCGTACCCTGTCGGTATTATGCTTTGTCATTCTGACATGGGCGTCTGCCTTTACTGCCATCCGCGTCGCAGTGCTCGATTATGCACCCGGCCAGGTAGCGCTGATGCGTTATCTGGTAAGTTCTGCGGTGGTGACGCTCTACATATTGGCCAAGCGGCAGCCCTTGCCCCAGCGCCAAGATATGCCGAGGCTGGCCCTTGCCGGGTTTTTCGGCTTCACAGTGTATAACGTGGCACTGAATTACGGCGAAGTCACGGTTGCGGCAGGCGCAGCCAGTCTGCTGGTGGCGACCTCGCCCATCTTCACCGCGCTGTTTGCCACGTTTCTGCTCAAAGAACGCCTCTCGCTGTGGGGCTGGGCCGGCATTCTGCTGAGCTTCTGCGGTGCAGCGCTGATCGCCATCGGCGGCGACGGCAGCGCACTGCACTTTGACCTCAACGCGTTGCTACCCTTGATGGCGGCGATTTCCGCCTCTGTCTATATCAACCTGATCAAACCGCTGCTTGCCCGATACAGCGCGCTGAGTGTGACAGCCTACGCTATTTGGGCGGGCACAGCCTGCCTGCTCGTCTTCACACCCGGCTTGTTAGATGCCGTGCACGCAGCATCCTATGACGCCACGCTGGCAGTGCTATTCCTGGGCATTTTTCCGGGCGCATTGGGGTACATCGGCTGGAGCTATGCGCTAGCGCGGGCGAAGGCCAGCAGCCTTTCCAGCTTTCTCTATCTGACGCCGCCACTTGCTATCCTGATCGCCTGGCTGTGGCTGGGCGAAATGCCCGCCGCAACCGCGCTGGCAGGCGGTGGTCTGGCGCTTGCCGGCGTCGTGCTGGTCAACACACGCGGCTAATATCCTGTGGAGGTCTTTCCATGACAGAGCGAAAACGTGTGACGCTCCCGATGCTGTTCCAGAAGGTGGCCGAAGGCGTGCCCATCACCATGTTAACTTGCTATGACTATCCCACAGCATATTTCCAGGATCAGGCAGGCATCGACATGGTGCTGGTGGGCGACAGCCTGGGTATGACGATGCTGGGTTATGACACCACCCTGCCTGTCACGATGGAGGACATGATCCGCCATGCCCAGGCAGTGCGGCGGGGGAACCCCCACTCCTGGTTGATCGGTGACATGCCCTATATGAGCTATCAGCCCTCAGTGGAGGTCGCTATTCGCAACGCCGGACGCTTCATGGCCGAGGCGGGCTGTGACGCCATCAAGCTGGAGGGTGGCGCGGAAATGGCCGACCGCGTCGCGGCGATCGTGAAGTGCGGCATTCCGACGATGGGACATCTGGGGCTGACGCCGCAAAGTGCCGGTGCGCTGGGCGGTTTTCGGGTGCAGGGACGTGCCGCTCAACAGGCCAAGAAAATCGTAGAAGATGCCAAGATCCTGGAAGAAGCCGGCGCCTTCGCCATCCTGCTGGAGATGGTGCCAGACCGGGTCTGCCAGCTTATCACGCAGCGTGCCAAAAACTGCATCATCATCAGTCTGGGCTCCGGGCCACATGCCCACGGGCAGTTGCTCATCTACCACGATATGTTCGGCCTGTATCCCAAGTTCAAGCCGCGCATGGCCAAGGTATACGGCGACGCTGGCAAGGTGATCCTGGACGGTTTGAAACAGTATGTCGCAGAGGTGACCAGCCGACAATTTCCACAACCGGAAAACTGGTTTGGCATGCCAGATGAGGAGTACGCTGAATTGCTCCGCCTGCTGGGAGGTTAAGGCTCTTATTACGAGGGGTTCGAAGAATCGGGCATTGAAAATAGATCGTTACTAGTCTCCGGATCACAGGAAAGGAGCAGATCGGTGCTGATGGCATCCAGCAACACCGGCAGAACGAGCGCAATCCACGCGTCCCCTGTATACCCCAACCGGTGTAACACCGCCAAGAGCGGTTGATGGTCCATCCCCACGACGCTGTGCGGACGGCACACGTTGTATACGTACACCTGCACTGAGCGCCAGGAATTGTGACCCATCCTGCGCCTGAAGCAGATAGAGTCGTAAAAGCCGCGCCGTCGGTGCGATGGCTGTGCTCCACCCGGCCGTTGTAGCCCTTGCGCTCCACGGGATAGCGCCGCGACGCCCCGCCCAAAGGCTCAGGAAGCATTGGCGCAGTTCCTCGACCCGCTGCGGACCGTCCTCGCCAAACTCCGCCCCCCAATCGCGCGGCAAGGTCACCGGCGTCTCCACCCTCCCACAAGCGCGGCCACGCCACCACCAAGATCAGGAAAGCCGGACCGTGGGTGCTGTTCCGGGTGTGGCAGAAGGCCAGGGAGCGCAGCCGGGTGCGTCCATCGCAGGCAGTCCATTGGTCACGCGGCAGGTGATGGCGGCGCAAGTGGGTAGTATGACGGGTGCCCAGACTGCCCTGGCCGTGGATGTCTTGCACGTCCACCAGGATGAGCGTGAAGGGCTCCACCACCTCCCACGTCTACTGCGTCGGGTGGACACTGTGTCGCCGCAGGATGTGGCGGATGGTGTGC
>JANXAX010000377.1 GCA_025062175.1 Anaerolineae bacterium
CAGCCGACGCAACGCCTCGGAGAAATCCAGCCCCTCGCGACGCATCAAAAAGCTGAAGATGTCGCCACCTGTCCCGCATGCCCCGAAACAATGCCATGTCTGCGTATGCGGAAATACAACAAAGGACGGAGTCTTTTCCGCATGAAAGGGGCATAACCCCTTATAAGTGCGTCCTGCCTTCTTGAGGGGGACGTAACCGGAGATAAAGTCGACGATATCGATTCGATCCTTGATCTCCTCAACAATGTGCATGGCCGGTTCTACCGATCTTGGCACGCGTGGATACAGCTCGGATTATACATCGCCGCGGACCGGCGTCAAAACACCCGTGCAGAAAGGTGTATTCCCATTTCACGCCCAAATTGAAACATGCCTGGTTTCGACAGCCTCCAATTGACCGTCTATCAGAGCTCAAGTACAATCCCTCAGGCATGCATTCCGCAGCATTTCACTGGAGATCTTTCGTGATACCCCACGTTGTGGACGGTGCTGCTTAACATGGTAATACCATTGCTCCTTGGACTTGCCATTGTGCTTATAGCCGCCAAAGTGGGTGGATGGGTGGTGCGCCGCATGAGGCAGCCGGCTGTGCTGGGTGAGCTGGCAGTCGGCCTGCTGTTAGGACCATCGGTTCTCAACATATTCGGGATGGACTATTTTAAGAACGCCCATACTTTGGACGTCCTCCGTGAATTTGGTGAGCTGGGGGTCATCTTCCTGATGTTCGCTGCTGGATTGGAAATCCAGGTCAGCGACCTTTTAAAGACTGGTCGTGCCGCGGTATTGGTCGGATTCCTGGGTGTGGTTTTTCCCATAGGTCTGGGCACATTAGCAGGGCTTCAGTTCCACTACTCCTTGATCAGTGCTGAGTTCATGGGGATCGTGCTGGCAGCAACTTCTGTGAGCATCTCGGCGCGCACATTAATGGAACTAGGACGTCTGCGCAGTCGCGAGGGGTTGACGTTACTCAGTGCAGCGGTGGTGGATGACATTTTGGCCATTCTGGTGCTTTCCATCTTTGTGGGAGTGACCCTGGGTGGCGGTACCCAGCCGTGGCAGCTGATTTGGATCGCCGTGCGCATGTTTTTGTTCCTGGTCGCGGCGTTCCTGGTTGGTCTGTGGTTGTTACCACGTATCGTCGATTGGGTTAGACGCTTACCCATCAGCGAGCCTGTGCTTTCCGTGACTCTGGCGAGCGTTCTGCTTTTCGCGTGGGCGGCCGAGTGTCTTGGCGGTATTGCAGCGATTACCGGGGCATTTGTAGCGGGTGTGGGACTGGCACGCAGCACGCAGCAGGCTGAGATCGAACGTGGCATCCACACCCTGAATTATGCGTTGTTCGTGCCGATCTTCTTGGTGGTAATCGGTTTGCGTGCCGATCTACGTCAGCTCTCGGGAAGCGACATTGGATTGACCGCGCTGTTGTGCTTGGTTGCCATTATCTCTAAAATTCTGGGATGCGGACTGGGTGCGCGATTGGGAGGTATGTCCTGGCGCGAGTCACTGCGCGTCGGCACCGGAATGATCTCGCGCGGAGAGGTTGGATTGATTGTGGCAGGTGTCGGTCTTGACGCACATCTGATACAACCGAACCTGTTTACAGATGTGGTGGTCATGGTGATCGTGACCACGCTGGTGACACCCCCACTGTTGCGTTTAGTCTTCTGTTGGGGAGAACCACAGGAATGCCCGATTTAGTGGTTTTAGTGACAACCAAATGCGAGGCGATCGATGCAATTCTGAAAGCTTGGTTGGAGTGCGGTATCTCTGGTGCCACGATATTTGAGAGTCACGGTCTGGGACGGCATATCGTCAAGTTTGGCGCCTCGGATGATCTACCATTGATGCCCTCGCTGGCCAGCCTGATCCGTAAGGAGGAGGAGGCCCAGCGGACGGTGTTTGTGGTGGTTCCAGATGGGTTTGATATCGAAAAGTTGGTGACCGCTGCCGAAAAAGTAATTGGACGGCTCGACGACCCGCACACCGGCATTATGTTTACCGTTCCGGTGTCACGGACGTGGGGACTGCGACGCATGAAGTAGCGCGACCTCGGACAAATGGAAGGGCTTATGCCACGCTTCTCAATACCGGATTATGAGCGCCTTTCTGTTCAGGAAGCGGTGGCACTGCAGCGGTGTCTGCGCCAACAGGTCGTGTGTGATGACCGCTTCGATCGCGTACAGCGTGTTGCCGGGGTCGATGTCAGCGTGGGGCGTCAAGGCGACCTGGGACACGCGGCCGTGGTTGTCTTGCACCTTCCGGATATGCAAGTTGAAGAGCAGGTGGTGGTCAGCGCTCCGGTGCGATTCCCCTATGTGCCAGGGTTGCTCGGCTTCCGCGAGGTGCCCATCGTTCTGGAAGCGCTCAACCGCCTTCAAAGTTTGCCGGATGTGCTGCTGTGCGACGGACAAGGGATTGCCCATCCACGTCGCTTCGGGCTGGCATGCCATCTGGGTTTGTTGACGGACATCCCGTCGATTGGGGTGGCGAAATCGCGGCTCTGCGGCCACCACGCACCCGTGGCAGACCAGCGCGGCGCGTGGACACCCCTCTACGACGGTGCAGAGGTGATCGGTGTCGCCCTCCGTTCGCGCCCAGGCACGAAACCACTTTACGTATCGCCTGGTCACCGTATTAGTTTAATGAGTGCCATCGAATTGGTGATGCGTTGCGTCACCCAGTATCGGTTGCCCGAGCCGACCCGTCTGGCACATCAGCTGAT
>JANXAX010000378.1 GCA_025062175.1 Anaerolineae bacterium
TCCAGCTGCGCCGCCTGGCGCGAGTCAACATCGTCCTCTTCGAGCGCCTCGGCCCGCTCGACGCCATCGTGACCGACTGCGCCGCCTGCAGCCACACGCTCAAGGAATACGCGGCCCTGCTGGCCAACGAGCCGGCCTTTGCTGCGCGTGCCGCTGCCTTCAGCACCCTGGTACGCGACATCTACGAGTGGTATGATGCTATCTTGCCGGCAACGTTGGGCCGCAACGCGACGCCACCGTTGCGTGTCACTATCCACGATGCCTGCCACTTGGCCAACGCGCAGGGCATCCGCGCGCCGCAGCGCCGCTTGTTGGCACGCATCCGCGGCATCGAGGTGGTGGAGATGGAAGCGCCGTCGGCGTGTTGTGGCAGTGCCGGTATCTACAACATCACCCATCCTGCTATGGCCGACCGGCGGCTGGCGCGCAAGCTGGACGACATCCGGTCCACCGGCGCCGCGGTGGTGGTCACCAACGGGCCGGGCTGTTTGTTGCAACTGCGTGCCGCGGTGCGCGCACGGCGGCTGCCCTTTCAGGTGTGGCATATTTCGCAACTGCTAGCACAGTGTCAGCCCATGGATGCCAGTGACGTCCTCTCTGCGGATGGATGCGGTGGGACGGAGGTGAGGGGGTGAGACCATGATCGACGCGCGGATTATCGCGGAGCTCAAGGCGACGCTCGGTGCCGAGCGCGTGCTGGACACGCCAGAGGACCGGGTGGTGTATGCCTACGACGCCACCTGGGGTGAGGCGCTGCCGGACGTGGTGGTGTTGCCGCTGAGCACAGCGGAAGTGTCGGCCACGCTGCGCATCGCCCACCGCGAGCGCATTCCGGTGGTGCCGCGCGGCGCCGCCAGCGGCCTGTCGGGCGGTGCCATCCCGATCAGCGGCGGCATCTGCCTGTGTCTGACGCGTATGAACCGCATCCTGGAGATCAACCCGGATGAGCTGATCGCGGTGGTGCAGCCGGGGGTGGTCAATATGGACTTGCAGAGGGCGGTGGCGCGCTATGGCCTTTTCTTCCCACCCGACCCGGCTTCGTGGGATATGTCCACCCTGGGCGGCAACGTGGCTGAGAATGCCGGCGGGCCGCGTTGCCTCAAGTACGGTGTCACCAAGGACTATGTGCTCGGCCTCGAGGTGGTGCTGGCGGATGGGAGCGTCATGCGCACCGGCGGGCGCACCATCAAGAACGTCACCGGCTATGACCTGACCGCCTTGTTCGTCGGCTCAGAGGGGACGTTGGGCGTGGTGACCGAGATCGTGCTCAAACTGTTGCCCAAGCCGGTGGCGCGCCGCACCGTGCTCGCCGTCTTCGACCGCATCAGCGATGCGTGCGCGGCGGTCAACCGCGTGATCACCTCGGGCGTACTGCCGCTGACCACCGAGCTGATGGATGGCGACTGCATCCGTGCGGTGCAGAGCCAGCGCGACTACGGCCTGCCCACCGATGCGGATGCCGTGTTGCTGATCGACGTGGAGGGCTGGCCGGAAGCGCTGGAGCGCGAGGTCGCCCTGGTGCGTGCAGCGTGTGAGACGGCCGGCGCGCGGGAGGTGCGTTGTGCACGCGACGAAGCCGAGGCGGAGGAGCTGTGGGCAGCACGCCGCGCCATCTCACCGGCCTTGGCGGCGCTGGGCGACAAGCTGGGCGAGGACATCACCGTGCCACGCAGTCGCATCCCGGAGATGGTGGAGCGCATCCGCGCCATCGGACGCACCTATGGCCTGCGCACACCGATATTCGGCCATATCGGCGACGGCAACCTGCACCCTTACCTGATCTGCGACCGAAGCGACGCGGCGGTGATGGCACTTGTGCGTCAGGCAGCGGAGGCAATCTTCCTAGCTGCGATAGAGTTGGGCGGCACATTAAGTGGCGAGCACGGCATCGGCCTGGCCAAGCGCGACTACGTGGCGCGGGCGCTCGACCCGCTGGCGCGTGCCCATATGCTGCGCCTCAAGCACCTGTTCGACCCGCATAACATCCTGAATCCCGGCAAGATCTTCGCCGAAACGGAGGGGTGAGCGAGCCAGAGCGGTGGAAATCGCCGCTCTGGGGTTTGCAGCCGACCGAGCGCCTGAACGGATTAGATCAATCCGATCCCAAGAGCCAATGGATCAAACTCCACACCCACATCCTGCACGACGCGCGCATCGGCAAACTCTCCTGGAAGGAGCGCGGCATCTAGCTGGTGCTGCTCGTCCTGGCCGGCGGGATCGAAGACCGTGACGCCGATGGCCACCTCACCGGCCGACTCGACACCCTGGAAGAAGTCGCCTGGCACTTGCACACCCGCCCGGGGCGCATTCAGCCGACCATCGAGCGCCTCATCCAGCTCGGTCTGCTGCACCAGGATGGTCACGGCGTCCTGTTCATCGCCGACTTCGCCGCTGACCAGGCCGCCGACACGCCTGCCGAGCGCATGCAGCGCTACCGCCAGCGCACCCGGGCGCTGGCGCAGCCGTCGCCTGGGCGCGACGCGGGCGCGATGCCCCCGCTACCCGCGCGTGACGCGGACGTGACGCACCCGTTACGCCCACGTGACGCAGGCGTTACGGCGCCGTTACGCGCTGTCGCTGAATCAGAACAGAACAGAATCAGAACAGAACCAGAACAACAACAGCACAGAACAGCCCCAGAGCCCCGTGCTGCTGTTGCTGCTGTGGATAACTCTGGGGATATCTCGGTTGTCGCTGTGGATAAAGCTGCGACGGCGAGG
>JANXAX010000379.1 GCA_025062175.1 Anaerolineae bacterium
TAGACGATGGCCACAGTGGAAAAGGATGCTGTATCACTGGGTGTAACCAAGCCCACGATGTCCCCTGATCTCATCATGCAGGTGCCACCGGGTGTGCCTGCCAAAGAAATGTCTTATCAGGAAGCTATTCGCGAGGCGCTACGCGAGGAAATGATGCGCGACCCCAGCGTTTTCCTGCTGGGTGAGGACATCGGCAAACACGGAGGGGCCTTCGGGGTGACACGCACGTTATATGACCAGTTCGGCCCGGAGCGCGTGCGCAACACCCCCATTTCGGAGAACACTATCGCTGGTGCCGCTATCGGTGCTGCACTGGTGGGGATGCGCCCTGTAGCGGAGATCATGTTTGTGGATTTCTCGGGACTGGCGATCGATCAGATCGCCAACCAAGCAGCCAAGCTGCGCTTTATGACCGGCGGGCAGTGCAAGGTGCCCATGGTGGTGCGTATGCCCCAGGGCGGTGGCGCCGGTAAGAGCACCGCCGCCCAACACTCGCAGAGCTTAGAAGTGTGGTACGCTCACATCCCTGGTCTGAAGGTGGTCTTCCCCTCCACTCCGTACGATGCTAAGGGTCTGCTCAAGGCAGCGATTCGGGATGACAATCCGGTCGTTTTCCTGGAACATAAGCTCCTCTACTCATTCCGCGGCTGGGTTCCGGACGAAGATTATGTACTCCCTCTGGGCAAGTGCGATGTCAAACGCCAGGGGTCCGATGTCACGGTAGTCGCCTCCGGCTATATGGTATGGCACGCCATGGCCGCGGCAAAACAGCTAGAGCCAGAGGGTATCAGCGTCGAAGTGGTGGATGTGTGCACTATCAGCCCGCTAGATGAAGAGACAATCGGACGTTCCGTCCGCAAGACGGGTCGCGCCGTGGTGGTGGCGGAGGCGGTGCGCTCTTATGGGCCGGCAAGCGAATGGGCGATGGTGATCATCGAGCAAGCCTTCGATTATCTCAAAGCCCCGATTGTGCGGCTGACCGGACGTTTCTCCCCTGTGCCCTTTGCCGATAGCCTCGAAAAAGGGTTCTGGCCCGACACCCAAGACGTGGTACAGGCGATCCGCAAAGTGATGGCGTATTGACCTTGGTTTGGGCCAGGGGGATGCGTTGATCAAGATCGCAGCCACCATTGGGACACCGGATTTGCGCACGGAGACCCTGGCGTTCTACCGTGGCGATGTGGCCACAGCGGTGCGCAAGGTGGCTGCGCTCGGGTACGATAGCGTCGAGTTTATGCTGCGTGACCCTGCCCAGCTAGATGGCATCCAGCTGCGTCGCTGGTCGGAAGAACATAACCTGCAATTGGCCACCATCTGTACCGGGCATGTCTATGACGAAGATGGTCTGGGTTCAGTAGGGCTTGACCTGCAGGTGCGTCAACGGGCAATGCAGTGCACGAAATCCATTGTGGGCTTTGCAGCCACGTACTTCGACAGTTTTCGTGAAGCGGGTGGCCTGTGCTGGTTCGTGCGTTTTGCCGGTAACAACCGTCATTGGCTGGGCAGCGCTCACCTCGACTTTGTACAGATCGTGCGCGTTCTTAACGAGATGGGCTATTCGGGTCGCGTTTCTACCGGGATTCTGCCCTGGCCTGATCCCGATACAGTTGCTCAGGCCACGATTGCGTCGTAGCGACGTTATATCCCTCGGCAGGATCGGATAAGGTGAGCAACGGAGCAGATACCTATGGCTGAGATGACCTCGCGGGAACGTGTCTGGGCCGCTTTGCAGCACCAGGAGCCCGACCGCGTTCCACTGGACATCGGTGGCGGGAACAGCACCACAATGGTGGTGGAGAGCTACGAACGGCTGAAAGAATACTTGGGCATCCGCGCACCTACCCAGGAGATGAGCAAAACCTTCCGCCTAGCCCGCCTGGATGAAGAGGTGATGCAACGACTCGGCAGCGATTGCCGTCCATTGTTGATCAAAGGGCCGCTGTACTGGGTACCTCCACCGTCACCTCCAGACACCTTCATCGACATCTGGGGGATCACCTGGAGAAAGGCGTTGTATGGAGATGGGTGCTACTATTGGGAGCTGGCCGGCCACCCATTAGCAGAAGCTGATGTCGCAGATCTGGATCGCTATGCGTGGCCGGACACGGAGGATCCGGGCTACACACATGGACTCGCCGATGAGGCGCGTGATCTGTATGAGAACACCAGCTATGCCATTATGGCCGATCCCATCTTCAAAAGTTTCTGGGAGCTCGGATATATGTTGCGCGGCCTGGAACAGTTTCTGGTGGATCTGGTCAGCGCGCCCGGGTTTGTGACAGCACTGCTGGAGCGGTTGCTTATCATCAATGCGCGGATGACCAGCCGTTTCTTAGATGCCGTGGGGCCCTATATCCAGGTGTTTCGCCTTGCGGACGACCTGGCGACCCAGCAAGGGCCATTGATGTCACCGCAAACGTTTCGTCAACTGCTCAAACCATTCTACAAACGCTACATCGAGCTGGTGAAGTCCAAGACACCGGCCAAGATCTTCTTCCACAGTTGTGGCAACGTGACAGAATTGCTCGATGACCTAATCGACATTGGGGTAGAAGTCATCAATCCGGTACAGGTATCCGCGATGGGTGACACGGCTGCCCTCAAAGCGCGCTTTGGCGACCGCCTCGTGTTCTGGGGTGGCATCGACACCCAGCGCGTGTTGCCATACGGCACTCCGGCCGACGTAGAGGCGGAAGTGCGCCGACGTATCCACGAT
>JANXAX010000037.1 GCA_025062175.1 Anaerolineae bacterium
CGCGAAGTGACGGTCACCATCCCGGTGCGCATGGACGACGGCGCGGTGCGCATCTTCCGCGGCTATCGTGTCCAATACAACGACGCCCGCGGGCCGACCAAAGGTGGCGTACGCTGGCACCCCGATGAGACGCTGGACACGGTGCGCGCGCTGGCGGCATGGATGACCTGGAAAACCGCCGTGGTCGATCTGCCGTTGGGCGGCGGCAAAGGAGGGGTCACCTGCAATCCCAAGGAACTCTCTGACGCCGAACGCGAGCGCCTGGCGCGCGGCTACGTGCGCGCCCTCTATCGCTTGATCGACGAGGATACCGATGTCATGGCGCCCGACGTGTACACCGACGCTCAGGTGATGGCCTGGATGATGGACGAGTACAGCGTGCTGCGCGGTCACAATACTCCGGGGATCATCACCGGCAAGCCGCTCGTCCTGGGTGGCTCGGCCGGCCGGCCCGACGCCGCCGCACGGGGCGGCATCTATGTGTTGCGCGAGGCCGCGCGTGCACTCAACCTCGATCTCCGCGGCGCCACCGCCGCTATCCAGGGATATGGCCATGTGGGACGCGCGCTGCATCAGCTGGCCGAAGAACTGCTGGGCCTGAAGGTGGTGGCACTCTCCGATTCCAAGGGGGGCGTGTATCGCGCCGGGGGCATCCCCTACGAGGAGGGCATCGCCTGGAAACGCAAGACCGGCAGCGTGGTCGAGATGCCCTTCACCCAGCCACTCAGCAACCCCCAGCTTTTAGAGCTGGACGTGACTGTGCTCTTCCCCGCCGCGCTGGAAAACGTCCTCACCGCGGCCAACGCCGGCAACGTGCGCGCACGCATCGTCGCCGAGCTGGCGAATGGTCCGACCACCCCGGAAGCCGACGCGATCCTGTTCCAGAACGGTGTTTACGTCATCCCCGACATCCTCTGCAATGCCGGCGGCGTGACGGTGAGCTATTTCGAACAAGTGCAGAATGCCTATAACTTCTACTGGCCGCCCGAAGAGGTTTACCAGCGCCTGGAGGCACGTATGTCGGCCGCGTTTCAGACGGTGCATCAAATGGCTCAAAAACGTCACATCCATAACCGCCTGGCGGCTTATCTGGTCGCTGTACAACGCGTCGCCGAGGCATGTAAGCTGCGCGGTTGGGTGTGAGGGTTACATTTCAAATGAGGTTACTGCTATGGAGCAATCTGTGAAGATCGCGACAGAAGGTGCGACCGAAGTGACCGGTGACCTGTGGAGCACGGTGCTGGCGCAGCTGGACGAGGTTGCCGAGCGGCTGCAGCTCGACCCGGGCATCCACGCCATGCTGCGGCAGCCAGAACGCGAGCTGACCGTTGCCGTGCCGGTGATGATGGACGATGGCCATATTGAGGTATTCACCGGCTATCGCGTGCAGCATTCCAGCGCGCGCGGGCCGTGTAAGGGCGGCATCCGCTACCATCCTGAGGTCAATTTGAACGAGGCGCGCGCCCTGGCGGCGCTGATGACCTGGAAGTGCGCTGTGGTGAACGTCCCCTTTGGCGGTGCTAAGGGTGGAGTCACTTGCAACCCCCGTATGATGTCCGAGGCGGAGATCTGCCGCCTGACGCGCCGCTACACGGCGATGATCATGCCCATCTTAGGCCCGCGCCGTGATATCCCCGCCCCCGACGTCAACACCAACCCCCAGGTGATGGCCTGGATGGCCGACACGGTCAGTATGCTAGAAGGGAGCTCGGTCATCGAGGTGGTCACCGGCAAGCCGGTGGTGTTGGGCGGCTCGTTGGGGCGCAAAGAGGCCACCGGTCGTGGGGTGGCCATTGTGGTGCGCGAGACGCTGCAACGCCTGGGTCAGCGCGTCGAAGGCACCCGTGTGGCAGTGCAGGGTTTCGGCAACGTCGGCTCAGTGGCCGCACGCCTGTTACAGGAAATGGGCTGCCGCGTGGTAGCGATCAGCGATGTGAGCGGTGGCTTGTACCACGAGCAGGGTCTGGACGTCGCTGCCATCGCCCACTATCTGGAGAGCCATCCACGCAGCTTGCTGGCGGACTATCCAGTCAACAACGCCACGCGCATCAGCAACGAGGAGTTGCTCACTAGCGCGGTGGACGTGTTGGTGCCGGCGGCGCTGGAACATCAGATCCGCGCCGACAACGCCGCGGCGGTCCAAGCGCGCCTGATCGTCGAAGGCGCCAACGGACCGACGACGCGCCGCGCGGATGACATTCTCAACGCGCGCGGCGTGATCGTCGTGCCTGATATCCTGGCCAACGCCGGCGGCGTGGTGGTCAGCTATCTCGAATGGGTGCAGAACTTGCAGCGCTTCTTCTGGGAAGAGGCAGAGGTCAACGCGCGGCTGGAAGCGATCATGCAGCGCAGCCTGCGCGAGGTGTGGGACTTCAGCCAGGCGCATCAGGTGCCGTTGCGCATCGGCGCCCATATGCTGGCGGTGCGCCGCGTGGCCGAGGCGATCCAAACCCGCGGCATTTTCCCATGACGCGGGCCTCTAGCTTCCAGGCCAGCTCGGGCAAGGCGCATGACCACATCTTTCCATGAGCGCGGTCCGCGCAGGCTGGAAGGATAGCGAGTTTTATCGCAGGAGTTCGGAGCGTTGTTGGCGGAGAGAGGAGGAGCGATGGTTCTGAGGCAACGTTGGATCGGGTGGGGAGTGGTGCTGTTGCTCATCTGGGGCGGTGGACTACTGGCAGCTGCGTGTTCCCCTTCGTCTCCGTCGTGGCAGGAGATCAGCGCGAAGGTGGCCACCTTCACGCCCACGCCTGCTTTGAAGTCGTCCCCGATCCTCATCGGCGCGACATCCGAGCCGGCGGTCTCCGGAGGGACGTCCGAGGCAGCCGCTTCCGATGTGGTGCCGGCATCCGCGCTTGCGGAAGCGACCCAACCGCTGAGGACGCCCGTGGGGATGAGGACGCCGGTGGTGGTCACCTATCGCACGCCGGAAGCGACACGCACTCCAACGCGCACCCCTACCGCTGCCGCGCCGACGCCCACCCCGACAGTCGTCATTCCCGAGCGCCCCGAAGGAGAAAACCCGCTGACCGGCCTGATCGTGAGCGATCCGGGCGTCCTGAAACGCCGGCCGATCGCTGTGCGCGTGGGCAATGACCCAGGCGCGCGGCCGCAGGCTGGCCTGATGAGCGCCGATGTGGTCTACGAGGAGATCGTCGAATGGTGGGTGACGCGCTTCACCGCCATCTATCTGAGCGAAGACCCCCAGGTGGTCGCCCCCATCCGCAGCGCGCGCTTGATCAACGCCCAGCTGACGATGCAGTACCAAGCCGCCCTGGCCAGCTCGGGCGGCTCTGATGGAGTGCGGTGGGAGCTATCGCAACTCCCGATCGTCAACCTGGACGAATATTTCTACCCGCAACCCTATTTCTACCGCAAGAACGAGAACTGGCAGCGCCGCTTGGCGCTCGATGTCAGCGCGGCGCGGGCGCTGATGGCCAAGAAAAACATGGAAGCGCCGGTGGTGTTGCGCGGGTTCATCTTCTCTGACACACCGGTCGGCGGTCAAAAGGCGGAGACGATTTTCATCCCCTATCCGCGCCGCACCAGCCTGACGTTATGGCGCTATGATCCGTCCCGCGAACGCTACCTGCGTTGGGTGGCGGGCGAACCCTTGCTCGACGCGACCACGCAGCAGCAAATCGCAGCGGCGAACGTGATCGTCTACTATGCGCCCCACGAGCCCACCGACATCGTGGAAGACAGCAAAGGCGCCACCTCGATCCGCATCATCGTCAACGGCGAGGGACGGGTGCAGGTCTTCCGGGACGGGGGGGTCATGGAAGGGCTGTGGCGCACCGATGGCACGCAAACGCCCGAATTTGTCTTTCCGAACGGAGAGCCGATCCCGCTCAAGCGGGGCAATTCCTGGATCGAAGTGGTGCCGCCGGAGTACCAGGTCCTGGTGAACGCCACTCCTACGCCGGCCAGCGGCGGCTGAAGGCGCGCCGGATCTCCGAGTGGTCTCGAGGCCCAGCGCCCGTGTCCAGATACACCTGCAGCTCGGACGAAGTTCGTAAAGCGCCGCGAGGACGCCTTCCGTCCGTGCCGGCGAATGACCGGCTGCAGACCCAGCACGGCGGCTTCAACCGCCGGACTTATAGGGGTAGTGAGAAGCGCGCCCGGCATAGGGGTCGATAGGACATCCTCACCCATGTGAGGAAGTGCACCCTGGCGGCGCAGATGCTCTTCCCAAAATGAAACGTGCCCTTGCGGCCTAGCGGTGGCGCTCGGTCAACATGCTCAACACGGTGATGAGCAACACCGCACCGATGATCGCGGTGAACACGCTGCCGATGAGACCGGGCAGCGCCTCGATGTCGGCGATGCGGAACAGCCAGCCACCGATCACCGCGCCGATGATCCCGATCACGACGTTGCCAATACAGCCATAGCCGCGCCCGCGCAACAGCAGCCCAGTCAGCCAGCCGGCCAGCCCGCCGACGATGATCCACAACACCAGACTATAGCCGGTCATGCGCGATGCCCTCCCCCTTGTGACAATCGCATCCCCGCGCAGGCGTGGGACAAACCCTGGCAACTTCTGACAATGGACGCATCAGCGCGTCCCATCAACCGGTGCCGAACTGACGGCCGCCGGCATCGCCCAGGCCCAGCACGATGTACCCGTGCGCGTTCAGGTGGCTGTCGATGGCCGCGACGTGGACCGGGAAGTCGGGACGGGCGTGTTGCAGTGCGCGCAGGCCTTCCGGCGCCGCGATGAAGCCTGTGAACCGGATGCGTTGAGCGCCCCAACGCTTGGGGATGTCCACCGCGGCGACGGCCGATCCCTTCTTCGCCAGCATCGGATCCAACACCAGGCGGACCTGCACGGTGGGGTCGACGGGCAGCTTGTTGGAGTATTGCACCGACCTGAGGATCTGCTCGTCGCGGTAGAGGCCGATGTGCCACACCTTCGCGCCTGGCATCATCTCCCAGATGCCATCCACCATGCCCAGGCCGGCGTACAGGATGGGCACCAGACCGATCCGCTCGCGCAGCAGCGCCTCCGGCGCACGCCCCAGCGGTGTCTGCACCTCGGTGGGCTCGAGCGCCAGGTCGGCAGTGGCCTCGTAGGCTGGCAGCATAGAGATCTCGCGGATCAGCTCATGAAAGCGTTTGGGCTCCGTCGCCACATCGCGCAGCGTGGTCAGCTTATGACGGACCAACGGAGGGTGGCAACAGAAGACGTTATCCATCGGCACGCCTCGCCCCAACCGTGCAGCTCACAACGTCCACCCTATTGCATCCCTAAGGTGCGCTCTCCGCGTCAGATCTGGCGCCAGTCGAACTCCGGCTGCGGTCGATTGCCCAGGATCGCTTCGATGCGCTCCATCACCGCCGGGGTAAGCTTGGGCACGACGTCGATGGCCTTCATGTTCTCTACCACCTGCTCCGGGCGGCTGGCGCCGGTGATAACCGTGCTCACATAGGGGTTCTTGAGACACCACGCCAGGGCCAACTGCGCGAGGGTGCAGCCCAGTTCCTGCGCGAGCGGCGCCAGCTGTTTGACCTTCGCGATGTTGCGTCGCCCTTCTTCGCTTTCGATGCGCTGGCGGATCCACTCGTAACCCTTCAAGCTCGCGCGCGAGCCCTCTGGGATGCCCTCGTTGTACTTGCCGGTGAGCAGGCCACCGGCCAACGGACTCCAGACGGTGGTGCCCAGCCCGATCTCGTCGTAGAGACGGCGATATTCCTTCTCCACCCGTTCGCGGTGGAACATATTGTACTCTGGCTGTTCCATCGTGGGCGGGATCAGGTGCTCGCGGCGGGCAATGTCATAGGCGGTGCGGATTTGCTCGGCACTCCATTCGCTGGTGCCCCAGTAGAGCGCCAACCCGTTGCTGACGATGTAATGCATCGCCCAAACGGTCTCCTCAATGGGAGTGTAAAGGTCCGGGCGATGGCAGAAGATCAAGTCGACATAGTCCAGCTGCAGGCGGGCGAGCGAGGCGCGGATGCCCTCCAGCAGGTGCTTGCGCGACAGGCCGCTGCGGTTGGGCGCCTTGCCCCCCCAGAAGATCTTGGTGGAGATCACCAGGTCGGAGCGCTTCCAGCCGGCGCGTTTGATCACGTTCCCCATGATGATCTCCGCCTGGCCGCCGGCGTAGGCTTCGGCGTTGTCGAAGAAGTTCACCCCGGCCTGGTAGGCAGCTTCCATACAGGCGAAGGCGGTGTCTTCGTCGAGTTGCTGCCCGAAGGTGATCCATGAACCGAACGAGAGCGCGGAGAGCTCCAGGCCGGATTTACCCAAGCGACGGTATTCCATAGAGGTCTCCCGAGAATGTCCAGAGTCATGCACCGTATTTGGTCAGGCGCAGCGCGTGAGCCATGGCGAGTGGCATGATGTCGATATGGCGGATGCGCCCCAGGCTGCCGTGGATACACGCCGTCTCGCTGAACTGCGTCACCTGGTCGCCGCGTGCCGTGCGCGCCATCAGCATGATGGGCGAGGGATGCCAGCTGTGGCTCTTGAGCAGGCATGGGGTGGAGTGGTCGCCGGTCACGACGAGCACATCCGGCTCGAGCGCAAGCAGCGCGGGCAGCGCGGCATCGATCTCCTCGATGAGGTGGACTTTAGCATCGAAGTTGCCGTCTTCGCCGTAGCTGTCTGTCTTCTTGATGTGAATGAAGAAGAAGTCGTAGTGTTCCCAGTGGCGGCGCACCGTTTCGAACTGGTCGGCTGGGGAGTCGCCGAGGCTTTCGAGCACGTCCATACCCACCAGGCGCGCCACCCCCTTGTACATGGGATACACCGCCACGGCGGCGGCACGCAGCTGGTACACTTCGGGGAACTTGGGCAGTCCAGGATCCTTGGCCACGCCGCGCAGGGTCAGCATATTGGCCGGGGGATGATCGGCCAGGATGCGACGTGCCTGGGCGATCCAGGCGTTCAGCAAGTCGGCGGTGCGCTGCGACTCGGGAGTGCGCGCCACGGCCGGCAACGGCGCCGCACCGACGCGCTGGGGGTCGGTGTCCTCGACATCGGCGCCCAGCCCGTCGCCGCGCAGGATCAGCGCGAAGCGGTGCTCCTTGACCGGCTCGACGAAGACCTGCACCCCCGGCAGGGTGATGCGGCGCAACAGCTCGACGCGTCGCGTGCACTCCTCGGTCGAGATGCGTCCGGCGCGTCGGTCGGTGATGATGCCTTGGGCGTCCACAGTGCAAAAGTTGCCACGCGCGGCGACGTCGTTGGGCTGCAGCACAAAGCCGATGCCGAGGGCTTCGAGCACGCCGCGCCCGATCTCGTACTGCAGCGGGTCATATCCAAAGAGGGCCAAGTGTCCAGGCCCGCTGCCGGGGGTGATGCCAGGTGCGATCGCGTCGCTCAGCCCGCAGGCGGAACGCGCCGCCAGCGCGTCCAGGTTGGGCGTGTGCGCCGCCTCAAGCTCGGTCGGTCCGCCCGGCTGCAGCGGCAGCCCGCCGATGCCGTCCAGGACGAGCAAGACAATCTTGGTAGTATGCTTGACAGCCAGTTGTCGGATCAACTCCAGCTGGTTCATAGGGCGAGGGCACTCCTTTTTCCAGTTGATGGAATATGCATGCGATCCCGATCGATCGCGTGGCATGTATGGGAGGATTATAGCACATCAGGGCTGGGGCGCTAGTTTAGAAAGCCGAGGACTTCAGTTGTCGGCTGCTTGGGCTGCCCGCCGGCGCTTCTCCGCCCGCCCCGGACGCGATTTTGTAACTCTTGCTGCCCCCGTTCGTCCCCGATTGGTGCGCCTGCCTGTTGTACGCCTTGACTCCCCCTTACGAAGCCACTACAATGCGCTCGCATAGGCTCATTTTTCCCCGTGTGAGCGGCCATGGATTTTCTGGAGGATTTGAATCCCAAGCAGCGTGAAGCAGTGCTGGCGGAATGCGGTCCGGTGTTGGTGTTGGCCGGGCCGGGCAGTGGCAAGACGCGCGTGCTCACCTACCGCATCGCCTATCTGATGCACGCCCGCGCTGTGGCGCCGTGGCATATCCTGGCGGTCACCTTCACCAACAAAGCGGCGCGCGAGATGAAAGAGCGGCTGGGACCGCTGGGCCACGCCTCGCCGCGGCAACCGGCGCTGCTCACGGCCGCGCAGCTGGGCGCGCTGACCATCGGCACGTTCCACGCCGTCTGCGCGCGCATCCTGCGCCGTGAGAGCCTCGCGCTGGGGGGGTGGGATGCCAACTTCGTCATCTACGATGCAGACGACCAGCTGAGCTTAATGCGTCAGGCATTGCGCGACCTGAATCTGGACGAGAAGAAGTACAAACCGGCCTCGATTCTGAGCATCGTCTCGCGCTGCAAGAACGCGCTCATCGCGCCAGAGGACTTCCAGCCGAGCTCATACCTTGAGGAGGTCGCCCGGCGCGCCTACGAACGCTACCAGGAGCTGCTGCGCGATAACAACGCGATGGATTTCGACGATCTGATCATGAAGACGGTGGAGCTCTTCCGCGCGCACCCGGACATCCTGCAGGTCTATCGGGCACGCTTCCGGCACATTTTGGTGGACGAGTTTCAGGATACCAACCTGGCGCAATATGGGCTGCTGAAGCTGTTAGCCGGCCCGCAGCCGTGCCTCTTCGTCGTGGCGGATGAGGATCAGAGCATCTACAGCTGGCGCGGTGCGGACTATCGCAACGTGTTGCGCTTTCGCGAGGACTTCCCGCAGCATCGGCTGATCTTGCTAGAACAGAATTATCGTTCGACGGCCACGATCCTGGAGGCGGCGAAGCATGTCATCCGCCGCAACCGGCAGCGCGTGGACAAGAATCTCTTCACCCGGCGCGGCCCGGGAGTGCGCATCCAGGTGGTCGAGACCTACGATGAGTACGCCGAAGCACAGTTCGTGGTGGACGAGATCGCCCGCCTGGAGGCGGCAGGCGAGGCAAGCGCCAACCAATGCGCCATCATGTATCGTACTAACGCGCAGAGCCGCGTGTTGGAAGAGGAGTTCATCCGCCGCGGGATGCCCTACCAGCTGGTGCGCGGCATTCGTTTCTATGAACGCAAGGAGATCAAGGATGCGCTCGCCTATCTGCGCCTCATCCACAACCCACATGACAGCATCAGCCTGGTGCGCGTCATCAACACCCCGGCGCGTGGGATCGGCGCCCAGACGGTGGCCGAGCTGGAGCGTTGGGCATCTCGATTGGGCGTCTCGCTGTTTGATGCTCTGCTTGCGCTGCGCGCAGAGGCCCGGGAGGCACGCCCGGCTGCGTTCCCGGCGCCGTTCAACGCCCGGGCGCGCAACGCCTTGCTGCGCTTCACCGAGCTGATATTGGAGCTGCGGGCGGCGCGGTTAGAGTTCGGCCTGCCGGAACTCTATGACCTGATGCTGCGCCAGACCGGCTATCGCGACATGATCCAGGACGGCACCCCGGAAGGGGAAGAGCGCTGGGAGAACCTGATGGAATTGCGTGCCGTGACGCAGGAGTTCGCCTCTCTGCCGCCCGAGGAGGCCCTGCCGCTCTTCCTGGAACAGGTAGCGCTGGTCTCCGATGCCGACGGCTTGAACGACGCAGCCGCCGGCGCCGTCCTGCTCACCCTGCACGCCGCCAAGGGATTGGAATTCCCGGTGGTCTTCATCGTCGGGATGAACGAGGACGTCCTGCCCCACGCGCGCTCGCTGAGCGACCCCGAGGCGATGGAAGAAGAGCGGCGGCTGTGCTATGTCGGCATGACGCGGGCGCGCGACCGACTCTATCTGATGCACACCCTTCAACGCGGTACGCCAGGGCGAGATGGACCGTACACCCCTTCGCGTTTCCTGCAAGACATTCCCGAAGAGTTGATCGAGCGCCATCGGGGCTATGGAGACGAGGCTCTCTACAGGCTGAGCGCGCTTCAGGAACGTCCAATGCCCTTTGGGGATGTGCCGAGAGCTTCGCAGCGTCGCTTTGCGCAGGACCTCTCCGCGACGGGATCGTCTTCACCCTCGTCGCCAGCGTTCCCAACCAGACAACCCCGCTTCCAAGCGGGAGATGTGGTGTGGCATCCCAAGTTCGGCGAGGGGGTGGTCCTGACCAGCCGTTTGACGCACGACGATGAAGAGATCGAGGTCTCCTTCGCTGGGTGGGGGATCAAGTGGCTGTCCGTGGCCCTGGCGCCGTTGACGAAACGGGAGGGATCGCTTTGAGCACGACGTACCCATCTGCCCTAGCTTACATCTATAGTTACACCAATTATGAGCGCCTGGGGATGCCCAAGTATACGATGACGCATTACGACCTGGAACGCATGCGTACCCTGCTGGCGCGGCTAGGTGATCCGCATCACCGCTTTCGCTCGCTGCTCATCGCCGGCACCAAGGGCAAAGGCTCGACCGCAGCATTTGCGGAGAGCATGCTCCGCGCCGCCGGTTATCGCACCGGCCTGTACACTTCGCCCCACCTGCACAGCTTTCGCGAGCGCATCCGCATTGGCGGTCAGCTCATCGCCGAAGAAGACGTGGTGCGGCTGGTGGAGGTGCTGCGGCCGCATGCCGAGCACATCGCGGGGTTGACCGCTTTTGAGCTGATCACCGCGATGGCGTTCTACGCCTTTGCCGAAGTGGGGGTGGAAGTGGCCGTGTTGGAAGTGGGATTGGGAGGGCGGCTGGATGCCACCAATGTGGTGCATCCCGCCGTGGCGGTGATCACCTCGATCAGCTACGACCACACCCAATTGTTGGGCGACACTTTATGGCTGATTGCGCGCGAGAAGGCCGGCATCATCCGGCCGGGCGCCTTGGTGGTCAGCGCGCCCCAACCGCCCGAGGCGATGACGCTGATCGAAGAGGTGTGTGCCGGGCGGCGCGCCGAGCTGGTGGTGGTGGGCGAAGGAGACTACCGTTGGCTGCCCGGCCACGCGACGCTGCACGGCCAGTGGTTCGAGCTGCAAGGAGGATGCTACTGGATCCCGCTCTTGGGACGTCACCAGATCGCCAATGCGGTGACCGCCTGGGCAGCGCTGGACGGCATGGAACAGCGCGCCGGTTTGGTTGTGCCGCGCGCAGCGCGCCGGGAAGGGCTGCGCACCACCGAATGGCCCGGGCGCCTGGAAATCTTAAATCGTCAACCGTATCTCGTCGTGGACAGCGCGCACAACGGCGATTCGGCCAGCAAGCTGCGCCAGGCGTTGCACGACTTCTTTCCTGGACGGCGGGTCATCCTGGTGTTCGGCGCCTCGGGCGACCATCCGTTTAAAGACGCGTTGGGCGAGCTGTTGCCCATTGCGACGCGCACGTTCGTCACCCGGTCGCGCCACCCACGCGCCGCCGCGCCGGAGACCTTGCTGGCGACCGTAGCCCAGCTCGGACATCAAGCTGTGGCCCTGACGCCGGTGGGCGAGGCGGTTATGGCCGCGTTGCAAAATAGCAGCCCTGATGATTTAATTTGTGTGACCGGTTCGGTCTTCACGGTGGCCGATGCGCGTGAATTCTGGTTTCGCCACAACCACTTGCCGCTGCCACCGCTCGATCCACCTGTGTGAGAATGGTTGATAATGGTGCGAGGAATTACTGGCTTTAAGGGGGTGTTAGACGAGTCGCATGTTCTTTCAAGGGGGGTTGCCTTTTATCAGCCTGGTCAGCGAGCGTGAGCCACGCCGGGATGGCGAGCCAAGCGACTATCCGTTGCTGCCGGTGCGCGATGTGGTGGTGTTTCCCCGGCTGCTGACGCCGGTCTTCATCGGGCGGGATCAATCGCTGCGCGCCATCGAAGCCGCCCTGGCTGCGGACAGCCGGTTGGTGATCGCCACCCAGCGCGACCCCGCAATCGAGAATCCCACCCCAGAAGACCTCTATGAGCTGGGCACGGAGGTAGTGGTGGGGCGCATCCTGCGCATGCCGGACGGCACTACCAGCGTCCTGGCGCAAGGCCAACGGCGTGTACGCATCACCGATTATGTCCAGACCGCGCCTTACCTGCGCGTCACCGTACAGCCCATCGTCGAGGTCAGCGAGCGCACGCTCCCTATGGAAGCGATGATGCGCGCCGTGCTCACCTTGTTTGAGAAATGTGTGCAGCTCGACCGCAGCCTGCCCGAAGAAGCATATGTCGCCGCGATGAACATCGATGAGCCAGGCTGGCTGGCGGATATGGTCGCTTCAGTGGTCGACCTGAGCACGGAAGAACGGCTGCAGCTGCTCGGCACATTGGATCCGTATGCGCGCCTGCAGAGCCTGAGCGTGTTGCTCAATCGCAAGCTGGAGTTGCTGGAGCTGGAGAACCAGATCCAAACCCAAGTCCAACAGGAGGTGGACAAGAGCCAGCGCGAGTACTACCTGCGCGAGCAGATGCGCATCATCCAGAGTGAGCTGGGTGAGATCGACAGCCACCTGGGCGAGATCAACACCCTGCGCCAGAAGCTGGCCGAGCGCGACATGCCGGCCGAGGTGCGCGCCCGCGCCGAGCACGAGCTCAACCGTCTTGCGGCCATGCCGGCCGCTTCGCCGGAGGCTTCGATCGTGCGCACCTATTTCGACTGGTTGATCGAACTCCCTTGGACCGAGGAGACCGAGGACAACCAGGACATTCAGCACGTGGCGCGCGTGTTGGACGCGAACCATTATGGCTTGCCGGAGGCGAAGGAACGCATCCTGGAACACATCGCCGTGCGCCAGCGCGCCGGCGCCAAGATGCGCACCCCGATCCTGTGCTTCGTCGGCCCGCCGGGCACCGGCAAGACCTCGTTGGGGCGTTCCATTGCCGAGGCGCTGGGGCGGCGTTTCGTGCGCGTCAGCCTGGGCGGCATCCGCGACGAGGCGGAGATCCGCGGCCACCGGCGCACCTACATCGGCGCCATGCCGGGGCGCATCATCCAGACGATGCGCCGTGCGGGCACGATCAATCCTGTCTTCATGCTGGACGAGATCGACAAGGTGGGCGCGGATTTCCGCGGCGACCCCAGCGCGGCGCTGCTAGAGGCCTTGGATCCCGAGCAGAACTATGCGTTTTCGGACCACTATCTCGAAGTGCCCTATGACCTTTCGCGCGTGCTGTTCATCACCACTGCCAACCTGCTCGACCCGATCCCGCCGGCATTGCGCGACCGCATGGAGATCATCCGCTTCCCAGGCTATGTGGAGGAGGAGAAGCTGGGCATCGCACGTCAGTTCCTCATCCCGCGCCAGCTGGAGGAGCATGGGCTCTCGCCGGCGGAACTGCGCTTCTCGACGCAGGCGCTCCGGACGATCATCCGCGAATACACCTACGAGGCCGGCGTGCGCAACCTGGAGCGCGAGATCGGGCGCATCTGTCGCAAGGTAGCACGTCGCATGGCCGAGGGAAAGAAGGTGCACCGACTGGTGACTCCCAAGGCAGTGCACCGCTATCTCGGACCGCCCCAATACGTCGACGACCTGGAGCAGGACCGCGACGAGGTGGGCGTGGCGATGGGCATCGCATGGACGGAGGCAGGCGGCGACATGATGCCGGTCGAGGTGTCGCTGATGCCCGGCAAGGGCAACTTGATCCTCACCGGTCAGCTGGGCGAGGTGATGCAAGAATCGGCCCAGGCGGCGCTCAGCTACGCGCGCTCGCACGCCGCGGAGCTCGGCATCC
>JANXAX010000380.1 GCA_025062175.1 Anaerolineae bacterium
CCGTGTGCCAGGGCTTTTCAGTTCTCCGGGAAAGAGGTATCATAGAGGATAAACCAGGAGACGAAAAGGAGGCGCAGCGATGAGTTCATCCCAAAGCCAGAAAAGTTTGCTTGATTACTTGCGCACCGTGCCTGACCCGCGGCAGGCCCAAGGGCGGCGCTATCCCCTGGCCGGCTTGTTGGCGGTGCTGATCCTGGCGGCGTTGCAAGAGGAAAGCAGCCTGCTCTGTTGCGAAAATAAGCAGGATATGGCATAGAATGTGTTAGCTCGGACCAGACGGAGGGGACGATGAACGCTCAAGGCGAGCGTGAAAGCCGTTAGGTCCGCTTTGCGCGGATGGCCTATGGACTGGCACAACAAGGGTTGCCACGCTATTCCTATCCCAAAAGCCCGCAGCGCTCCACCCCGCCCAACTGGCCGCCTGTGTTCTGCTGACCTTCGACGTGCGCCTGAGTTACCGGGAGATGGAGGAATGGCTGTGCGCTACCGATCAAGTGCGTGCCGTACTGGAGCTCCAGCGTGTGCCGGATCACACCACCCTGGCGCGGGCCTATCAGCGCCTGTTGCGGATGGAGGTGCTGGAGGCACGGCAACGTGCCTTGCGGGCGCAGTTGGACGTTGCGGAGGAAGTGATCGCCGTGGATGCCACGGGCTTTGCGCCGACGCAGGCCAGCCAGTACTACCAGAGCCGTGCCGGGCGGCCACTGCGTGCCCATCATAAGGGGGTGTACGCCGTCGCAGTTCATTCTGGCGTGGCGGCAAGGCGCTGGGCCGAGTAACGGCGCGCCGTTTCTGGATGCGTTGCGGTGGGCAGTGCGACGCTATGGGTGTCCGCGTGGCAGGGTGCTGGTGGCGGACCGCGGCTTTGATGGGCGGCACGTGCAGGAGGGAGATGTCATCCCGCCTATCCGGCGGGGTGGTGGGCTGGCCGACGCACGCCGTGCAGCGCGGGCCGAGTTGGTGGCAGCAGCGCGGCTGGAGGGTGTGGGGCAGCGCTGGAAGAGCGAGACGGTCATCTCGGTGATCAAGCGGCGGCTGGGGGATGTCATCCGTGCGCGGCGACGCCGCTTGCAGCCGCGTGAGCCGGCGCTCAAGGCGTTGATCTACCACTTGCATCGCTAATTTTTTCCTCCGAGAGATCCTCACATCTGTTTTATCTCTGCAACAGAGCATATAAAGGCACAAAATTGTAGAGCTACGCCATGCCGTACCTTTACCGCTGTGGGGCTACTGCGGGTGTGAGGATTGTTGTGCTGCGGTGGACGTGTACCGCTCACTAGGATGACCCCCTAAAATAGCTGGTTTCAGTAGACGACGCGCTGCTGCTTCAGCACGCCCACCAAGGTCTCCAGGATGGCAACCAGGAGCGCGGCGATGAGGTCGATGACCACGATAAGTGTCAAGGCATAAATCAGGAATTGGACGGTGTCGCGCAGCCATTGGCGCACCGCGTCGCTCAGCTCGGGCGCCCAGCCAGTGAGCAGCAGACCGAGCGTAATCAGCACGATGAAAATCAGGACGGGTCGCCAGGGTTTGCGGTCGGCCGGGCTGGGGAGCATGCGGTTGGCGATGGCGAAGAGAAGATAGATCCACAACCAGAAATCCGGCAGCCGGGCGGAGGTGCCCAGTGCATACCAAAAGGCCGGCCAGTCCCCTTGGGCGATCAAGTCACCGAGCACGTTCAGACGCAAGTGGTTGCCGATGGCAGCGACGGCGAGACTGCCTGTCACCAGCGGTGCCAGGCCGATCAGACTGCTACGCAGCGGGTCGGCGCGACCGACTTGTACCGAGCCAAGCCAAAATTCCCCTTTGTGTGTACGCGGCCATATCTCCAGACGCCCGGTGCGCACGCCCAACAGCCGGGCGACAAGCCAATGACTTAGCTCATGCACTAGTACACCCGGCAGGAAGAGCACAAAGAAGAGCCATTGCGCCACCGCGCGATGACCGGTGAGCAGATAAGCCAGTCCCTGCAGATGGGCTTCCAGCCAGCGACGCAATAGCAGCATCGCCACAAAGATGGCAGCAAGCCAGAAAACAGAGGCCCAGATCTTCCAGCTCCTTGTGGATGTGTGCTAGTCGTTGTCTGCTCTTCAGAGGAAGTGCGATCTTTCTAAACCAAGGTTGCCTTAACAATGGCGGCGAAGCTCTCGGCTTTGAGACTGGCGCCGCCGACCAGCGCACCGTCGATCTCGGACTGGCGCGCAAAGTCGGCCATGTTGTCGGGTTTGACGCTGCCGCCGTACTGGACACGGATCACCTGTGCCGCTTCGGCGTCGTAGAGCTCGGCCAGGACGCCGCGGATGCTGCTGCCGATGATGCGATTGACTTCTGCAGGCTCGGCCGGAATGCCGGTGCCAATCGCCCAGACCGGTTCATAAGCGATAATCACCCGCATGGCTTCCTCACGGCTAAGCCCCTGGAAAGCCGCCTGCACCTGTCCGCCCACCACAGCGGCGGTCTGTCCGGCGCGGTTCTGTTCCAGGTTCTCACCCACGCACACGATCGGGATCAGGCCATGGCTCAATGCCGCCTTAGTCTTTTTGTTGACACTTGCGTCGGTCTCGCCGAAATACTGACGTCGCTCTGAGTGCCCCAAGATGACATACTGGCACAGTTCGGCCACCATCAACGGCGAGATCTCACCAGTGAAGGCGCCCTGTTCCTCGAAATGCATGTTCTGCGCACCCAGCCGGATCCA
>JANXAX010000381.1 GCA_025062175.1 Anaerolineae bacterium
GCACATTTTCTCGATTTGGTGGTGTGCCAAGAGGCCACGCTGGTCATTCTGCCACGCAAAAGGCGCAAGCAGACGCGCGACCACGATGCCCATTGGTGCTAGGAACGTCATTGGGTCGAATGTTGCATCAACCAGATCAAGTATTGTCGGCGTATCTTCGCGCGTTTTGACAAGTTAGCCCGTCGCTATCTTGGTTTCCTAAACTTTGTTGCTGTGCTCATCTGGTTGCGATGAAAATGTCAACACAGCCTAGCGTATAACTCGGACATATATGCTCTGCGATATTGAACCGGCGCTAGAATCGACCCTAACAGTTAATGGAACATTCCCGGGGGTATCAGAGTAATACGCCATTTCGCATTAGCCCGACCACCGTTTTTCTCTGAGTCGGGCACTGGCTGGGTCAAAGACTCACGAACTGACCAATTGGAATTGCTATAAAACGGCACATAAATGCCCACCCTAGGTTGGATAGCGGCGTGTGCCCCAGTCCACGCAAGACTGTTCGATGCTGCAGCTGCTGATCAGTTTCATTTATACCACAAGTAGCAGCTCGCTTCAAGATAGATTGACTCAAGTTTGCCACCTTTGACCTTAACATTAGAAGTTATTTCAAAAATCCTGAAAACATGCTAAACTATTGGCTCACTCAAGTTGCCACCTTTGACTTTGACATTAGCAAAATTGCAAGTATACCGGTTATGCACCGACGTGAGTTGGTTTGAGGCCAAACTTCGGATTATTCGCGATGCAATACAGGCTTACTTGGCTCATCCTATGTATACCGTGGAAGCAACCGTGTAACTCCTAGCTGTGTGAAGAGGTTCGCATCCATGTCGACCCGAACGGTGATGATCGAAACCCCGATACCGGAAGACGTCTTGCGCACGTTGCAGGCTTCTGGCGTGTTTCGCGAGGAGCTGGCACGCGATGCGCGTCAACTGTTGGCGATACGCTTCTACCAAAAGCGTCTCCTCTCCCTGGGCAAGGCTGCCCGCCTGGCTGGGCTGGAGCGCTGGCGTTTCATCGAGCTGCTTTCCGAAAACCGGGTGCCGGTGATCGACTACAGCGACACCGAGTTGGCGGCTGAGTTCGCCACCGTCGATCGTCTGACGAACGAAATGCATCAATGATTGTGGTGTCGAACGCGACCCCATTGATTGCCCTGGCACGCATCGGCTAAATCGAAGTGTTCCATCGCCTGTTCACTGCCATAATAATCCCTCCAGCTATGTACGAAGTCCACGGGGAGGGCCGGGTCTTTTCAAGGGTATTTTTCATCCAACCGCACGACGTGCACCCGCCACAGACGCCGGCGGGCTCAAGCTCGCGGCTGGTGCCCCAAGTCGGCTGAAGCCGACTCCATCCGCCACCCGCCAGCCCGCAGGGCTTGTCGTACCAGCCCAGGGCTTTAGCCCTGCGGCGCACAAGGACCCCCGCACCCACCAGCCGCTGCCCACCAGGGGCGAGGGGGTGACTCCCTCCCCATCCATGGGGAGGACTGAGATGGGGGCAGACCCATCCCCGACTTTCTCCCCCCACCACCCCCGTGGTATACTTCTCGCTATGCCAGCCGATGCTATGCGCACCACGCTGACGCGCCCCGAACCGCTCCGCCCCCTCCTAGTGCGGCTGGTCGGATTGCTCCTCAGTCTCGGGCTAGTGCTCTGGCTGGGGTGGCGCCTCCACGCCGCGCTGGCCACCTATCCCGGCCTTTCGCCCACCGTCTGGGGCGCCGCCGACAAGACCTATGGTGTGACCGCTGCGCTGCACGACCTCTCCGCCGTGGAGGTCGAACGCGAGTTAGAACACATAGCACGTCTGGGTCTGGCCTGGCTGCGCCTTCCCTTCCCCTGGGCACAGATCGAGGCGCAACGCGGCCAGTTTGACTGGGCACGCTGGGATGCGCTCGTCCAGGCGGCGGCGCGGCACAACCTCCGCATCCTGGCGCTTTTGGACACGACGCCGGCATGGGCGCGGCCGCCGGAAAGCCCACTGCACACCCCGCCTACCGAATTGTCCGACTTCGGCGCCTTCGCCCAGGCCCTGGCACAGCGCTACGGCGCGCAGATCGACGCCTATCAGGTCTGGGACGAGCCCAACCTCTCCGCCCACTGGGGTGAGCGCTATGTCGAGCCGCGCCAGTACGCCCGCCTGCTGCGCGAGGCAGCGATCGCCATTCGTACGGTGGACGCCGAGGCGACGATTCTGACCGCTGCCCTGGCGCCGACGCTCGAGCAGGGGCCGCTCAACCTGAACGAGATGGATTTTTTGGAGCAGCTCTATCGGGCGAACGCGGCGCAATGGTTCGACGCAGTAGCGGCGCAGCCGTATGGTTTCCGCGCTCCACCAGAGGAAGCGCCGGCGCCACAGCGGCTGAACTTCGCGCGCATCGTGCTGCTGCGCCGGGTGATGGAACGCCACGGTGACCACACCAAGGCGGTGTGGATCACCGGCTTCGGCTGGAGCGCGCTTCCCGCGGACTGGGAAGGCGCCCTTTCGCCCTGGCCGAGTGTGTCCGCGGAGGAGCAGGCGCGCTACACCGCCGAGGCGGTTGCCTGGGCGCGCGCCCACTGGCCCTGGCTCGGGCCGATGTGCTTCCCCGCCTGGAATGCGCAGCTCCTGGCACCACCCGACCCACGTCGCGGATTGGCGCTGGTGGACGGTGAACGTGCGCTGCCGCCGCTGATCGGCTGGCA
>JANXAX010000382.1 GCA_025062175.1 Anaerolineae bacterium
GCGACAAGGTGATTGTCGAAGACGTGGGTATGTGCGGCGTGTGTGAGCATTGCAAAAACGGTGAGGCATATCGGTGTCGCAACAATTATAACCTGAAGGGACAACCCGGCATGGCCGAGTATATGGCGGTGAGTGCGCATCTGCTCAACCGCTTCGACGGTATGGACTACGTGACCGCCTCGCTGACCGAGCCGCTGGCGGTGGCGCTTAATACGGTGCTCAACAGCGAGATCCCGCTGGGTGGCAACGTGGTGGTCTACGGGCCTGGCCCGATCGGGCTGATGTGCGTGCGCGTGGCACGCCTGCAAGGTGCTGCCAAGGTCGCTTTGGTGGGACGCTCGGCCCAGAGTCCGCGCGAGGTGGCGCGTATGAACGCCGGCGCCGAGCTGGGTGCCGACTACTTGATCTATGCCGCAGACAACGACCCCGTGGCCAAGGTGCGCGCGATCTTCCCCAACGGCGCCGACCGCGTCATCGTCACCGCGCCGCCCAGGACGTTGCCTTCCGCGGTGAAAATGACCGCTTTCGGTGGCATCGTTTCCTTCATCGGCATCCATTTAGGCGGGCAGAGCACGGTTGAGCTGGACGTGAACGAGCTCATTTTCAACAAAGTAACGTTGCGGCCCACCTTCGCTGAGCCCGGCATCAAGTTCCCGGTGGCCATCCGGCTGCTCCGCGAAGGACTGGTGGACGCTTCCAAGCTGATCACCCACACCTTCGGCTTCGCCGATGCCGAGCGCGTCTTCCGCATGAACGCAGACGGCAATGAGAGGATCATCAAGGCCGTGCTGGTGCCTTGAGGACAGAACGCTGTTGCCGAGTGCATTTCGAGATTGGGGGAACGACAAGCGGGCTGAGTACAAGTGCTGATCCAGAATGGGATTGCACTGTTGGGTGACCGGCTGTGCGAGAGTGCGATGCGGCTGGAAGGGGAGGTGATCGCCGAGGTTGCGCCGGCTATTGCTGAACATCCCGGCGAGCCAGTCATCGACGCCATCGACTGCTACGTCTTGCCCGGCCTCATCGACCTGCACACGCATGTCCTGCAGGATGCCATGCCCCAACGCGGCGACTGGTTGCGCTATGCCCGCATGCAGCTAGAGCAGGGCGTCACAGCATGCGTGCCCACCCTGTTCGCGGCACCGGAGGAGCTTATCTATAGCATGCGCTGTGGCCTTGAGGAAACCGATCGCTTCCGACGCACTCCCAGCCTCATAGATCATCCCGGATGGGGTGCACGTCCATCCTCTGCTGGTGGAGAAGACGCTCCGTTGCAAAGGATTGGAACGTGTCGCATTCGTCACCGACAGCGTGCTGGGCGCCGGCAGCCCACCTGGCGTCTATGACGGATTGTACGAAGGCGCGCAGGTCGAAGTGACTCTGGATCGTGGCGTGCGGCGTATCCCGGACGATGCGCTTTCGGGCAGCGCGATGACCCAGCTGCGTTGTTTTCAGAACGCTGTGCGCTGCTTCGGCCGCTCGATCCCGGAAGCTGCCACGCTTTGCACGCGCACACCGGCACGCGTGCTCGGGCTGAGCGACCAGGGTTATCTTGACGTCGGCATGCGGGCTAACATCATCCTGCTGGATCGCGAGCTCAACCTCAGGATGACCATCCTGGATGGGGAGATCGTCTATCGAGCGGATGAACACTCATAGTGAGGGAGGGATTTGAATGGAATGCATGAGCTCGCCGGAGCGTGTCCGATGCGTGTTGGCGGGAGAGCTGCCGGACCGTGTGCCCGTGATGGCCCAAAACTTTCAAAATGTGGCATATCTCGCCGGTTTCACGCTGGACGATTTCTGTCGCAATCCGCGGCTGATGGCCGAGGCGCAGATCGCTGCCTGGGAGCGCTTCGGCTATGACATCGTCGACGTCGAGAACGGCACCGTAGCAGCCGCCGGCGCGTTGGGATGTGAGGTTGAATATCCCAAAGACCAGCCGCCGCGCCTGCTCAAGCCGGCCATCCGGCGCTTGGAGGATGTGGGTAAGCTCGAGCCGATCGACCCGACGCGCGATGGGACGTTGCCGGCGCTCATCGAGGCCACCCGCCTGATCGCACGGGCACTCAAGGGACGCGCGTGCGTGTTGGGCGAGGCGGATCAAGGGCCTTTCAACCTGGCGGCGATGCTGGTCGGCATGGAAACCTTCCTGCTGGCGACGGTGGATCCGGAGCAGTGGGATGCGGTACATCGCCTGTTGGAGTTCACCACCGAACAGTGCCGTCGCCTGGCGCTCGCCCAGGCGGATGCTGGCGCCGACTTCACCCAGATCGGCGAACCGCTGGCCGGGCCGGATCTCTCCTCGCCGCGCGTTTATCGGCAGTTTGCCTTCCCCTATGAGAAACGCCTGGTGGAGGACTTGAAAGCACGTGGCGTTCCCCTGTGCATCCACGTGTGCGGGAATGCCACGCGCATCATGGGCGACCTGGCAGACACGGGCGCCGCTATGCTGCAGACGGACTCCAAAGTGGACATGGCACGCTGTCGCGAGGTCACTATGGGGCGCAGTGTGTTGGTCGGCAATGTCGACACCACCTTAATGGCAACCGGCACCCCGGAGGAGGTGGAGCGCGCGGCCCGCCGAGCCATCCAGGTGATGGGCCGGCACGGCTGGTTTATCCTCAGTTCCGGGTGCACAATCGGCGCGACCACACCCCCTGCCAGCACCGAAGCGCTGATGGCGGCAGCGGAACA
>JANXAX010000383.1 GCA_025062175.1 Anaerolineae bacterium
GATGTGCAGACGGCCGGCGGTGTCGAGGATGACGACATCATACGCTTGTTGGCGCGCCAGCTGGAGGGCATGGGCGCAGATCTGCGGCGGGGGGACTTGGGCATCTTCGGCGTGCACCGGGATGTCGAGCTGCCGCCCCAGCACCTGCAGCTGTTCGATCGCCGCCGGGCGCCGCGTGTCCGCAGCCACCAGCAGCGGGCGGTGGTGCGACTTCTTGAGCCAGAGCGCCAGCTTGGCGGCGGTGGTCGTCTTGCCGCAGCCCTGCAGGCCGACGAGCATGACGACGTGCGGCGTCGGGCCGTCCAGGTTGAGGCGCGCCGGCGCGCCCAGCGTGGCGATCAGCTCTTCGTGCACGATCTTGATCACCTGTTGCGCCGGGGTGAGGCTGCGCATCACCTCGACGCCGACGGCGCGCTCGCGCACCCGGCCCAAGAAGTCCTTGACCACCTTGAAGTTGACGTCCGCCTCGAGCAGCGCCAGGCGCACCTCGCGCAGCGCAGCGTCTACGTCCGCCTCGCTCAACTTGCCGCGGTTGGCGATCTGTTTGAAAACCTTCTGCAGCTTATCCTGGAGCGTTTCAAACATGGGACCACCCTAACCTTTTCATTGTAAGGCGGCAGATGTTTTTCGTCAAATGCAGCCCCCAACTGCAGACGACTTCAACGGACGGCAGCTCTTCCTAGAAAGCGGAGGGGACGGCGAGACCCTCGCGCCCCGCGAGCCGGTGCGCATCGTGCCCGATGCCGCCACGTTGCGCCCAGGGGCGCGCATCGGCGGCAGCAATGCGGGTAGTGCTCCCCTCTATACGACGGCTCGGATCGACAAACCCTCTCTTTGCGCGGGGGCACGGGTGCCATTTACCTCGGCCCCAGCGGTGCAGACGGCGACATTAGAGTCCATAGCGCCACTGCTCCCGAGACATTTCGGGTGGATGGCGATTCCGGCGACGTCACGCAGATCCGCACCGGTTTCGGACGGGCGAAGGCGGCGGGATTGGCCTATTGCGCCGCTTCCGGGGCGGTCGTCCACCGTTCCTTTCCCCCAGGGGTGCTCCTTTCGGCTGGCGGTCTCGCCGGGCTTTGTACGCTGGTCTTTCCGTTCCGCGTGCTCGATCGCTACTACGCGGTCCCAGCGCACGGTTCCGGCGCTGGGGATCTGGTCCGCTGCAGGTTAGACAGCCGCAGATACGCAACTGTATTGTCGACGCTTCAGCCACGCCGGAGCTGGTGTCGAGGGTGACGTTATGGTGGTGCTCTACTGAGGCGTCGGGAAGATAGACGGAGGTGCAACGATGCGCAGCGCGCTATGCAGCCGGGTGCTGCTCGCCACCCCGACGCTCACCGCGGGCGCCCAGGCGATGTCCGCGGCCAACTACGGGCTGGAGTGGCTGATCGCCTCTCGCGGCAGCGGCGAAGCCAGATCGCCCCGCTATCGTGCTCAGTTCACCGTCGGCCAGATGGCGGTGGGCTGCGCCAGCAGCCGCATCCTGCGCGGCTGTGGGGGCGTCTGGGCAGGCGGCGAAGCGCCGTCGTTCCGCCTCTACCTGCCGGGGATCGTGCGCCAGCAGTGTCAGGACGATTCCTCGTGTCCCCCACCCATCCCTAGCCCTCTCGCCCGGTGCTGCGGGGGAGGAGGATGCGCCCCCTTCTCCCGCGTGGCGGAGGGCCGGGATGGGGGGCCGCTTCCGGATGGACGTGGCACGGAGACACAACCGTCCGGCGCGACTTCCCGCGCTGGTTATTTTTTTACGTTTCGGCGCGGGTATGCTATGATGATGCTGTCGTCCGGTCCGGCCATCCGGGCGCGCGCTGCGCTCCACCCGTCTCGTGTCCGCACGCCGGCGGCGTGTGTCCGGCTCAAGGCCGGGGGCAGCCATCCACATGCCCGCTCTCCGCGCAGGAAGCGGGACACGTTTTAAGGAGCAGTCGGCCATGACCAAGTACATCTTCTGCACCGGCGGCGTGGTCTCCTCGCTGGGCAAGGGGGTGACCGCCGCCTCACTGGGGCGCATCCTGAAGAGCCGTGGCTTCGACGTGGCGGTGCAAAAGCTCGACCCTTACCTCAACGTCGACCCCGGCACGATGTCGCCTTATGAACACGGCGAGGTCTTTGTCCTCGAGGACGGCGCCGAGACCGACCTCGACCTGGGCGCCTATGAGCGCTTCATCGACGCCGACCTGACGCGTTCCAGCAACCTGACGGCCGGCCAGGTGTACCAGCGCCTGCTGGCTGCAGAGCGGCGCGGCGACTACCTGGGCAAGACCATCCAGGTCATCCCCCACGTCACCAATCTGATCAAGGAGGGCATTCTGCAGGTGGCGCGGGAGAGCAACGCCGACGTGGTCATCGTCGAGGTGGGCGGCACGGTGGGCGACATCGAGAGCCAGCCCTTCCTCGAGGCGCTGCGCCAGATGCGCAAGGACCTCGGGCGCGAGAACACGCTATATGTGCACATCACGCTGCTGCCCTATCTGAGCGCCACCGGCGAATTGAAGACCAAGCCGACCCAACACAGCGTGCGCGAACTGCGCAGCGTCGGCATCCAGCCGGATGTGATCGTCTGTCGCGCCGAGCACCCTATCACCCATGCCATCCGTGAGAAGATCGCCCTCTTCTGCGACGTGGACGAACGCGCGGTGGTGCCCTTGCCCACTGTGGAGACGATCTATGAGGTGCCGCTGCTGCTC
>JANXAX010000384.1 GCA_025062175.1 Anaerolineae bacterium
TCGACTACCTTCTTGGGGCATTTCTCCTCGCAGATGCCACAACCGGTGCACAGTTCCTCGTTGACGTAGCTCGCCTTCTTGCGCACCGTCACGGTGAAGTTGCCGACGTAGCCCTCTACCGCCTCCACTTCGCTGTAGGCCAGCAGAGTGATGTTGGGATGCTGACCCACGTCCACCATGCGCGGCGTCAGGATACAGGCGGCGCAGTCCAGGGTGGGGAAGGTCTTGTCCAGCTGCGCCATATGGCCGCCGATGGACGGCTCGCGCTCAACCATATAGACATGATAGCCGGCGTTGGCCAGCTCCAGCGCCGCGGTGATGCCGGCGATGCCGCCGCCGACGATGAGGGTGTTGGGGTTGATCGTCACCGTGATCATCTCCAGCGGCTCGTGGAAGAGGACGCGCTCGATGGCGCCGCGGATGAGCGCCTTGGCCTTCTGCGTCGCCGCCGCTTTGTCGTCCGTCGCCCAGGCGTCCAGCTCGCGGATGTTGGCCATCTCGGTCAGGAAGGGGTTCAGGCCGGCGCGCTGGGCGGCGCCGCGGAAGGTCTTCTCGTGCATGTGCGGCGAGCAGGCCGCCACGACGATGCGCGTCAGTCCTAGCTCCTTGATATCCTTCTCAATCAGGTCCTGCCCCAGGCTGGAACACATAAACTTGTAGTCGCGCGCGATGGCCACCTGGGGCAACTCGCTGGCCCAACGCGTCACCTCTTCGACATCCACCACCCCGGCGATGTTGGTGCCACAATGACAAATGTACACACCGACACGTTCACTCATTGGTATCTCCTCCTCTGGTTATCCTCTCACAGCGCTGCGTGAACCAGCTCAATCAGCTCCTTGACCGCCAGACGCGACTCATATCCGGTGGTCTTCACCGCGTCCCGATACATGGTGACGTCCTTGGGGCAGGTCACCACCAGCATCTGCACGCCCTCCAGCGCAGCGGCCTCGCGGATGCGCGCCTCGCTGGGGCGCTCTCGCACTACCTGCTCCTCCATCCAGATGCGTCCGCCCCCGGCGCCGCAACACGCCGCCCGGTCGCCGCAGCGCGGCATCTCGACCAGCTGACAGCCGGTCGCCAGGATGAGCCGGCGCGGCGCATCGTACACCCCGTTGTAGCGCCCCAAGTAGCACGGGTCGCTGTAGGTCACCGTGTAGCCCAGGCGCCGGCTGAACTTCAACGCGCCTGACAACAGCATGTGATCGAGCAGCTCGGTGTAGTGCAACACCGGCCGGCCGTCGCGCACCTCCGGCGGATACTCGTTCTTGAGGGTGTTGTACGAGTGCGGGTCGGTGGTGACGATCGCCTTGAAAGAGCAGCGGCCCAGCACCGTCGTGTTGCGGTGCATCAGCATCTCGTACAGCCCCTCCTCGCCCACACGGCGCACGTCGTTGCCGGCGTTGCGCTCGCCGTCATACAAGATGCCGAAATCCAGGCCGAGCTTCTGGAACACCTCGGCCGTCTTGCGCGTGATGTCGGTCAGCGTCGCGCTGTAGGATGCATAGTCACCCACGAACCAGAGATACTCGACGCTCTCCTTGCGCGCGTCCTTGATCGGCGGGTCGAACGCCTGGGCCCAGCGTCCGCGCACCCGTTCCGACTGGCCGAACGAGTTGCCATAGCGTCCCAGGTTGGCCAATGTCTCTTGCAACATGCTGTCCATGCGCCCTTCGTTGACTAGCTGGCGGCGCATGTCCACCATAGTGTCAATGTGTTCGATGAGCACTGGACACTCGCGCACGCACGCGCCACAGGTGGTGCACGACCAGAGCACGGCATCCTGTATCACCTCGCCCACCAGGGCGGGCACGCTGTTTGCACCGTTGCTGCGCTGGAGCAGTTGCGGTCCATCGCGGCGCAACGCGGTGCGGATGTTCAACATCAGCTCCTTGGGACTGAGCGGCATTCCTGCGGCGAAGGCCGGACATGCGTCCTGGCAACGTCCGCACTCAGTGCATGCCTCGCTGTCAAGCAGTTGCTTCCAGGTGAGATCGCGCAGGCTGGTGACGAAGAGCGGCTCGCCGGAAGCGGTCTGCGGCTGCGCCGCCAGCCGGCCCATCGGACGGTCCAGCTTGGAGAAGAAGACGTTCAGCGGGCCAGTGACCACGTGCAGCATCGTACTCTGCGGCAAGGTGACGAACAACAGCGCCACACTGAGCAGGTGGAAGAACCACAGGCCGAAATGCCAATCCAGGAGTGTGGCATCCGAGGCACCGGTGGCCAGCCACAGCTGCGCCACCAGCCAGCCGGCCGGCATCCACCAGGCCCACTCCGGCCGCTCGACCGCCAGGCGCGTCGCCTCGACGTTCAGACCGCCGACCACAATCACCACGATCAGCACCAGCGAGTAGGTGAAGCGCGGCGCTAGCGTCAGTCGGCGCGGCCGCAGAATGTAACGCCGATAAGCGGCCAGGATGGCACCCACGATGAAGACCGCGGTGAAGACATCCAAGCCGAGCTTGTACACCAGATAGGTGTGACCACGCAGGAAACTGACAAAATGCGAGTGGATGGTCGCTAGGATGGTGCCCCACAGGAAGACGAAGAACGCCCACGCCAGTGCCACGTGCATAATGCCCGGATAGCGCTGGCTGAGCACGCGCACCTGGACGATGGCATAGGCGATCAGCCGCCAGATGCGGATGGGCAGCTGATCCCAGCGCTTCTCCGCGCGCCCTAAGC
>JANXAX010000385.1 GCA_025062175.1 Anaerolineae bacterium
TGGCCGGCTGGAGTCGGCTTCAGCCGACTTGAGGCACCAGCCGCGGGCTTGAGCCCGCCGACTACCCCCCACCCTCCCCCACGGTGGGGGTGCGGGCGCTTCCCCCCGCGCCCGCCGCGCCAGGGTCGGGAATGTGTCTCGGTCTGCGTCCGCTATGGCAGCTCCGGTCGGGTTGCGGTGCGGATTGGAACATCTGTTCTACCACGATCTCAGCGCGGGCGGGGCGCTGCTGTAATCCATTCGTTGGATTTGATTTCAGGGGGATGGACGTTGTGTCGATAAGATGGCCATACCACCTGGCGAGGAACATCCCCCGCCCCACGGATGGCACACGCACCCGCACCACTTGCCATTTTCCCATGACTGTGATAAACATAGACTACTCACATATAGCACGCAACAGACACGAGGAGATCTCCCATTGTTGAAGGTCACGACGCAACCGCTCGAGAGATGTCAAGTGTTGATGACCGTCGAAGTGGACGACGCCCAGGCGGAGCAGCTGCTGAAAGCCGCCGCCAAGCGCATCTCCACCCAGGTGCAAATCCCCGGTTTTCGGCCGGGTAAGGCGCCGTATGCGGTGATCGTGCGCCGCTTCGGCGAGGAAATCATCCGCGAGGAGGCCCTGGAAGACCTCACCAGTAAGGTCTTTCAAGAGGCTCTCAAGCAGGCCAATTTAGAGCCCTTCGCGCCCGCGACGCTGGAAGAAGTGACCTGGCAGCCTTTGGTGATGAAGGTGCGCGTGCCGTTAGAGCCCCAAGTCGAGCTGGACGATTATCGCGCGCTGCGGTTGGAACCGGTGTCCGTCGAGGTCGACGAAGCGGAAATCGAGGAAGCGCTGGCCAAGATGCAGCGACAATATGCCTCATGGCAGACGGTGGAGCGGCCGGCATGCGTGGGCGACCGCGTCGAGGTCAGCGTGCAGATCGAGATCGACGGCAACCCGAGCTCGCACGAGAAGCTGGTCCTTCCGGTGCGCGACCCTGATGCGGATGCCAAGTATGCGGCCCTCTTGAAACCCCTGATCGGGATGGCAGCCGGAGAAGAGCGCAGCGTCACCGTGCCGGCCGCGCTCTTTTGGGGAGATGAAGCGGCTAACGAGGATGAAGAGGAGCAGCTCGTAGACGGGACATCGGAGCTCGTAAAAGCCGTCCTCGATGCCTTAGAAAAGGGTGAGGAGGCCGCCGATCGCCAGGTGACCCTTCGGTTCAAGGCGCATGCGGTCCAAGAAGGCCATCTCCATCCCCTGGATGACAGCTTTGCCCAGATGGTGGGGGATTTTAACACGCTCCAAGAGTTGCGTGCGAGGGTGCAGGAATCCCTGATCAAAGAGAAACGGGCCGAAATCGAGCGCGCGCAGACGGTGCAGATGATCGAGCGCATCATCGAGACGGCGCGTGTCGAATGGCCGTCTGTGCTTGAGGAGTCGGCGCTCGACCGTTGGGTGAGCGGCTTAGAGCAAAGCCTCCGGGAAAAGGGGATGCCGCTGCAAACCTATCTGCGCACCCAGCAGAAGAGCCTGGAACAATTGCGGGAGGAGATGCGCCCACAAGTACAGTCGCAACTGCGCCGGTCGCTGGTGTTGCAAGAAATTGCCCGGCGCGAAGGCCTCTCCGTTGAAAAGGGTGAAGTGTTGCGTTTCATCGAAACGATGGCCACGATAGCCGCGCGCCGTGGGGAGCCCGTCCCATCTACGATCGCACCGGAAACCGTGCGCCAGGTCTACAAAGACTTGCTAGACATCAAGGTGTATACCCGTCTTGGGGAAATTCTGAGGGGCGCGGGGCAAGAGCCTCCCGCTGGGCACGCTGGCGAAACCCAGGAGGCGGCAGGATCAGCCGGCGAGACATCCGCGATGTCCGCTGAGGCAGGTGCCCGCGGGGAGACCAGCGCTGTGGTGAGCGCGAGCGAGACACCCTAGATGATCGCAGGGTGCGGGAGGGAGAGGTTATGAGCGTATCGGCAACCAATTTGCTCATCCCGATGGTGATCGAAAGCACCGGTCGGGGTGAACGAGCCTATGACATTTACTCGCTTTTGCTCAAGGAACGCATCGTCTTCCTGGGCACACCGATCAACGATCAGGTCGCCAATCTGGTCGTGGCGCAGCTCCTGTTCCTCGACCGCGAGGATCCGGAGAAGGAGATCTCGCTGTACATCAACTCGCCGGGGGGCATCATCTATCATGGCCTGGCCATCTATGACACGATGCAGCAGGTGCGCGCGCCGATCAGCACGATTGCGGTGGGGGTGACGGCCAGCATGGCGACGATGTTGCTGGCGGCCGGCACCAAGGGCCGGCGTTACGCGTTGCCCAATGCCACCATCCATATGCATCCGGCCGGCGGCGCCGCCCATGGTTATGCGCCCGATGTCGAAATTCAGTACAAGGAGCTGCAGCGGGTGCAGAACTTGCTCCACCAGCTGCTCTCCAAGCACACCGGCCAGCCCGTCGAACGGATCGCCGAGGACTTTGAGCGCGACCGCTGGATGAGCGCCCACGATGCCGTGGAATATGGCATCGTCGACGAAGTGCTCGACAGCGTCAAGAAAGTCGAAGAAACAAAAGAAAAGTAGCATGGCTAGCCGGTCACGCACCACGATCCAGTTCTGCTCCTTCTGCAAGCGCAGCCAATACGAAGTCGACCGGCTGATCTCCGGGCCGGATCAGGTGTGCAT
>JANXAX010000386.1:0-265 GCA_025062175.1 Anaerolineae bacterium
GCAGGCCAGGCCACGTTCCGGCACAGGTGTGGGACACCTGGTATTACCAAGACGAAACAGGAAGTGGGTCCGATGCAGCGCTATACGCGCGTGCCATCATGCAGCAACGCTTTGACTACATCATTTTTGACTACCACGTTACTAAAGAGCTAGATCAAACGGTTTTGCCCGTGTTACGGCGCAATTATCGTTTGATCGCCACCTTTCCGACGCAGACTGGCCGCAGCCAGCCCATTGAGGTGTTCGAGAAGATAAAGCAACCTTA
>JANXAX010000386.1:284-2673 GCA_025062175.1 Anaerolineae bacterium
GCGCGATGACCGGCAGCATAATTTGATACGGGTTCTTAGCGGCCACGAAGCGCAAATCGGCAAGGTAGAGCGACACATTCCGACCGTTCTGTTCCTGGATGCTGATACGGGTGATGGGTCTGCCGGCGCGATTCAGATCGCTCAAGCGCAGGCGTGCCAACTTCCATTCGGCAGCGATATTGCCCTCGCGGATGTGACGGCAGTCGTTCACTGGCACGCGTAGCTGTTCTATCCCATTCTCGTCGCTCAAAAAGACTGACAGGCGCGGTGAGGTGCTGTCCGCGCTGCGCACATGGAATTCCAGCCAGTAGTAAGGGCTCACATCGTGCGGCGGTGAGTGCCAAAAGGAGAGCGCACCGTAAGGCTGCAAAGTCAGCGCAATCGAAGAAGTACCCTCGGGCGATAGTTGCGAAGCTCCCATCTCCAAGCTGCTGATGCCCCACGACCAATTCTGCCAGTTGTGCACCAGGGCACCGTTGTAGACGGGCAACTGGATAGAATAGTCGGGCACTCGAGACGGTTCGACTGAGCGCGGTGGTGCGCCGTACCAACGGCGTAATACATCCTCGGCTGGCTTCTCGGCCGGTGTATAGCCCATATCACATGGACCGCTCTCGAACGGATCCGCCGACCACATCCACCAAAACATTCCCGCCAGCCATGGCTGGTTGAACAGCTGCCGGAAGGCTGCCTCATAGGCATTGGCCTGTTCTTCCATATCCAGTTGAGAGGTCTCCCACGAGTCCCATGGTTTCATAGTACAACCATGACGGCTGCGATAGCCGATCTCGGTCAAGATGATTGGACGGTTGTATTTCCTTGAGAGGCCGGCCAAGATCACCTTGGGCCCCTCCCAAGCTGCTTCCAGCTGTTCGACGGTGGGACGAACATTTGGATCGGTGTTGAGGGGATAATAGCCATCCACCCCAATATAGTCCACCGCATCCCACCAGGTAATCGAGGTTTCCTCGCCTTCCTTAAGCGCAGCGTAGACGATGGGACCCTGATAAATCGCGCGTACCTCCGCTGCTACGGCGCGCCAGTCATCGGCACGATGGGTGGTGCCGAGCAGCTCGGTTCCGATGCAGAACTGTTCAACCTTGTATGCCTGTGCCAAAGCGGCGTAGTGATTGATGAACGCCTTGTAAGAAGCGAACCAGGCCGCCCACTGCGCTTCGGTAGTGAATGCCCTGCCGATATCCCCGCGCCATGGTCCGCCTGGCACCTCGTTGAACAGGTCTACGTGAGGCTTGAGCATCACTTTCAGCCCGAGGCGATGCGCCAGGGTGATCGCGTGGATGAGGTCCTCATCGGTCGGAGTCGAGGGATGCGCGCGATCGATCGTGGTTGCGGCAATGCCATCTTGGTGGCCGGTCACGATCAGCGCAATCCAGTTAGCGCCTGTGGCGTGCAACCGCTGCAGCGCTACCTCAGCGCCCAGGGTGCGATAGACACCCGACCACCACGCGGCATAGGAGATTCCTTTTTGAAACGCAGGTGTTGCATGCCCCGATAACGGTTCATCAGCGTGGGCGGCTGGCGTCCAATATGTCCAGAGGAGCCATATAACTATGAGGCTGCATGTGATGGGGCGCTGGAATATGTAAAACGCACCTTCCAAACTATCCCGTCGCGATTCACATCCGGTCAATTTGGGACACCTCGATTATCTCCTAATCCTCGTCCATGCCCAGTTGCTGTCTGGGAACATTGTTCAGCATAGCAGACCAGAAGTGTTCCGATCTTGACCTTTGGTGCACCATGCGATGACGACACCCTGTCGCTTCCGTGACGCAAACCCGCCGCCAAGAGATCAACTCTGACCAAGAGGTGCGGCGTTGCCAATTGTGCTCTACGGCGAGAGTACCATAGCCTGACCTTTCTATGAATAGGAAAATGGTACTAAAAGGGGTGAATCAGTTCTATATTCTGTGAAAGCTGATGATCTCAATCGTATCGCGCTTCGCGTCCGCAGGACCGAATACCCTATCCCCCAGAGAACCTTCGGGGACATAGAAGTTTACCCTCGTTTCGACGATAGCGCCTCGTGTTTCCAGTCACAGACGTTTACACCCGCCCACGTGTTATAGCTGGATGTGCCTATCCGATATCCTTCATAACGGCTGGCTCGTGTTGAGGCCATACAGCCGTCGCGCCGTATCGGCCAGGATAAGGCGAGCTGCCTCGCGGGCTTCCTGGGGCGAAAGCAGGTTACCATCCACCAAATCCCACAGGGCGGCAGCCAACGCGCGCTTGCCCAACAGTGCAGAAATGTAGTTGATCTCGGGTAGTGCTAACCCATCCGAACCGTAAACGATTTTGGAAATCGGAGCCATCTCCAGGACTTCGGCGTAAATGCGCCGGGCGCCGCCCGCTGCGAAGGGGATTC
>JANXAX010000387.1 GCA_025062175.1 Anaerolineae bacterium
CGACGGCATTCGGATGCGATCCATCGCGCGGCAGGATGCTCATCATCCTGAGCATCGCTACCAGCATTGACGCCTTCGCCGTCGGGCTGAGCTTGGCCGTGTTGCGCGTCGAGATCCTCTATCCCAGCGCGATCATCGGTGTTGTGGCTGGTACCTTGTCGCTGATCGGCCTGCTGATCGGACATCGGCTGGGTGTCCTGTTCGGCAAGCGCATGGAAATTGTGGGCGGCCTGATCCTGATCGGGATTGGAGTGCGCATCCTGATGGCACATTTGGGATTTATTTCCGTGTGAGGAGGCAGCTTATGGGATTCCTCGATGCTTTGAAAGGGTTGTTCGTCGGCACGGGGAGAGTTTCTGGCGGTTATTACATTTACGTGCGCTGCAACCGTTGTGGCGAGGCGCTGCGAACGCGCATCAACCTACAGAACGACCTGAGCGAGAGCGACGCCGGCGGCTACATTCTCAATAAGACGCTGGTCGGCAGTGGACGCTGTTTCGAGCGCATCGAAGTGCACCTCGAGTTCAACCCCGCACGCCAGCTTGTCCATCGCGAGATCAGCGGTGGCGAGTTCATCACCGCCCAGGAGTTTGACCAATACTGGGCTCAGAACGGCAACCCGGCACCGCGCGTCACCAGGTAACGCAGCAGGTCGATCGCGCCGAGCTCGATGAAGGAAACAGCCAGACCGGTCCATAAGGGCAGTAGAGCTTGCTGCCACTTCACGATACGTCCATAACAATTCAACACCATCAACAACAAGATCGTATTGAGAGCGGTCAGCACGGTCAAAACACCCAGGGTGCTCAGGACGGCCAACGGGAGCAAGAGCGGGGCAGGTTGCAACAGCACCACAAACACAATGCCGGTACCGGTGACGATCAGCAAGCCCAGCTCTTTGAAATCCTTAACTGAAGGGGTGTTGACCACGTCGCGCCACAGGCTGTAGTTGAGCACTGGGTAGATGATAGCGCTCAGCGCGAGACCGTTGAATGTGCCCGTGGTCAAACGCAACCAGTTATGCGGCTGGTACAGATGTGGCAAGCTAGGGAAGAAGGTCAGGTAGGAATTGAGACCATCGATGCCCAACGCGATGATGAAAGTGACCAAGACAACCAAGATCGGCGTAGGCGGCAACCCGATGGCGCGCTGCCGCCCGCGCAATGTCAGCAGGACAAATCCAGACAGGGCACCCAAGAAGGTGCCGCTACAGCGGGCACAGAGCGGCAGTTGCTCGCCCGCGAGGTGAAATGAACGTTCCGGCAGCTGGTGACAGACCGCATAACCGATTAAACGGGTCTTGGTCAGTACGTCACCCGGTGACAATAAAAGAAACGCGCCGATCACACCGAGGGGAATAAGCCATGCTATCCAACGGAGATGAAACCGTAGCCAGGATAGGGGAAAGTGTGTGCCAAGAGAGGCGATGATCTTTTCTGCAGCACAATTGTCCATGTACAACCGTCCGTCTCATCTCACTTTCACAAACTGCGAGCGTTGACCGCTTAACCGTATGGTCATTATATGCGTTACGGAGCACTGTGTCCAAGGCAAGGTGGATTTCAATCTAGGGAAGAGATGACACAAAGGGAGCAAAAAGGAGAATTTCATATCCTTCGCGTTCTTTGGGATGTTCCGTGGTCCAAATGTTCGCGCAGACGGCTATCATAGCACAGTGCACTCGATCGAGGGTCTCGCGTGACCTTGCCCAAGTGGTTGATCCGGTTGATCTTTCGCCTGCTCTACTATGAGATGGCATGGGCCTATGATGTTGTCGCCTGGCTGGTCTCATTCGGCCAGTGGGCAGCGTGGCGCCGCACTGTTGTGCCCTACCTGCGCGAAGGGCCACTCCTGGATCTTGCCCACGGCACGGGCGGACTGATGGCCGACCTGGTGCAGATGGGGTGGATGCCTGTGGGGCTAGACCTGTCTCCCTATATGGGGCGCATCGCCAGGCGGAAGCTGCTGCGCAAAGGGGTCACACCGCGTCTCGTGCGCGCCAGGGCGCAACATTTGCCCTTCCGCGACGGCAGCTTTGCCACCATCGTGATGACCTTCCCGGCCGAGTTCGCGTTGGAGCGACAAACTCTGATGGAAGCGGCGCGCGTGCTGCAACCCTATGGGCGCTTGGTGATCGTGGCAATGGGCTATATGCGCCCGGTTCCTCTGGTGCGACAGCTGATCCAGTGGGCCTATGCGCTCACCACGGTGCACAAGGTTTCAGAAGGAGATGTGCTGACACGCATCCGAGCTGCCGGCTTCGCGGTCCATTGGGAAGATGCCCAATCGGACGGCGCACGGGCACGTCTCCTCATCGCAACACGGGATGCGCAGCTGTGGAGTCCCCCAGACTAGGGAGTATGCGAGATCAGGGACGCGGCAAGACGGCAATATTGGGAGGCTGGATGAGCTGGGTCAGCCTGGCAAGCTTGCCCGTTTGTCTATCCGCCTGTGCCCTCATAAGCCCACAGCCCGCGGCACTCCCTCATGCACAAGTAAATAGGGCACACCACGTCGCTTTATTTTCCACGCCCCAGCCGCGCAATCTCCCGCTGCCTGATCTCTGCCATCGGTCATTCCACCCTTTGGGAATACGAATTCCAACTCTTATTATAGCCCACAAGGTGGCGCAAATACAGGTGCTGGCGCCAGGTGTGAAGGGGAGACACCCC
>JANXAX010000388.1 GCA_025062175.1 Anaerolineae bacterium
CTGCTGGACATCGAACAGGCCCTTCAGCGTGCTTGGACAACATTGGCAGTGGGTGGATCCTTGGTGTTGCTCGGATTGGGCTTAGCGGGCTGGTGGCTGGCGTCGCTGGCGTTGCGTCCAGTGGATCGCATCGCGCAAGCCGCGTTGCAGATCGCCGAGACATCCGACCTGCGCCAGCGCCTGCCTCCCCCACGCGTGCGTGACGAGATCTATCGCGTGGTGAGCGCCTTCAACGCACTCCTGGATCGGCTGGCGCGCGTGATTGACGCCCAACAGCGGCTGGGGGCAGATGTCTCGCACGAGCTGCGTACCCCGTTGACCACTATCCGGGGCAATGTGGCGTTGCTGCGCCGCGGCGCGGCGGACGATCCACAGGAACGGGAAATCGCCCTGGACGCCATCGAGGCAGAGGTGAATCGGATGAGTCGCTTGGTCGCCGACCTGCTGCTTCTGGCTCAAGCAGATGCCGGTATCCAGCTGGACAAACAGCCAGTGGAAATGGATACACTCTTGCTTGAGGTATATCGCCAGGCACAAGCGATGGCGGCAGTGGGATCAGGCGGTGTGGAACGTGTAGCGGTGCGCTTGGGGCACGAGGATCAGGCACTAGTGCTGGGTGACCCCGACCGATTGCGCCAGCTGCTGCTCAACCTGGTGGACAACGCCATCAAATACACACCTCGCGGCGGGACCGTCACTCTGTCGCTCTACCGTGAGGGAGGATGGGTGCGTATCAGCGTACAGGACACCGGTGTGGGCATCCCGCCGGAAGCGCTGCCTCACATCTTCGAGCGCTTCTTCCGCATGCCACGTTTGGGACGCAAGGGGGTCGGATTGGGATTGGCCATCGCGCGCTGGATCGCCGAGGCGCATGGTGGCCGCATTGAGGTAGAAAGTCAGGTGGGGCAGGGTTCCACTTTCACTCTGTGGCTGCCGGAAGCAAGAGAAGCGGCTCATTCCCAGGTGTAGTGCATCAGCACTTTGATTTTCTGTCAAGTATGTGACATAATGGTGGAGTAACTTCATCGATGTAGGCCGCTGGTTTTGCCTGAGGAGGGAAGCAGATGCGTCGTCCAGGCATATGGGTCGCGAACGGCAGCCCATCGGACCCGGCCAAGATGTTGAGCTGGCGCCCTGGCGCGTTGACCGCGTTCTTCGATTACCTCGGCCCCAACCGCGTACTACCCTATAAACAGCAGCATCCCAGCATCGTGGTCACAGTGCGTTTTCAACATCCTCACAACTGGCAGGAGGATCTCCATGCCTCGGCGCGGCGGCTGAGCGATATGGTGATCAGCAAATGGCCCGAGATCCGCGACCTGGACGCCTATGTCTACTTCTGCAATGAGATGAATCTGCATTATGAAAACGGTGATCCTAATCCGGCTAATCAGCCGCGTTATGAGACGCCCGAATTCTACCGGCGCTATGCTGAGTGGGTGCGCATTGTGGCGGACCGCATCAAGCAGCGCTATCCCCAGATGAAGCTGGTCACGCCGCCCTTCGCCTTCGGACATCACGAGGACGGCGCGCCAGATGACAACGGCAATCCTACCGAGGGTTGGGCAGGCTATGACTATCTGGCCGATCTGGTACGCACGCATTTCGACAACATCATCACCTTCCATGCTTACTGGGGGCATGCGGGCGGCAGTGTGCGCGACTGGTTATACGACCCGCGCCTGTCCAGCTGGTATGCCTTCCGCTGGCGGCGGGTGCTGAAGCTGTTCGAAAAACGTTATAACATCCAGGCCAGGGTGATCATCGACGAGGCCGGCAATTTCGGCGCCTCGGATCATGACTTCACCGAGCAGGTGATCTACTATGCGCGTCAAACCCTGGCCGACCCGCGTGTCATCGCGCTGACTTTCTTCTTATGGCAAGATCCGACGCGCAGTCCGGGCAATTTGCCCAATTCGTGGGTGGATCGTTGCCGCAATCTCGATAACCATGTGGCGCGGCTAGCGGCCATGCCGGATGTGGAGATCGCACCATTGCAACCCTCACCGCCTGGCAAGGCGATCCGTGTCCTGATGCCGGACCAGACAGTGCGCGTGATGGAGCTGGAGGAATATCTGCGCGGCGTCGTCGCGGCCGAGATGCCCCACACCTGGCCGCTCGAGGCGCTCAAAGCGCAGGCCGTGGCGGCGCGCAGCTACGCCATGGCGGCTATCGCGCGTCCACGTCATTATCCCGAAGCGGATGTTTGCACTACGACGCATTGCCAGGCGTATAGCGAGGCGCGCATCAATCCGAATTGTGATCTCGCCGTGCGCCAGACGCGTGGCCAAGTGATCTTGTACAACAACCAGCTGGCGACGGCATATTACAGTTCTAACTGTGGCGGACACACGCTGGGCAATGAGACGGTGTGGGGTGGCCCACCATTGCCTTATTTACGCCCGGTGCCGTGCATTAACCCCGGCCCCAAAAAGGGCCACGGCGTGGGTATGTGCCAGTGGGGTGCCCACGATATGGCACTGCGCGGCGACAGTTATGAAACCATCCTCAAACATTACTATACTGGCATCCGCTTGTCCTCCGAGCCAGAGGTGCCACCGACACCCCAACCCGTGCGTGAAGAAGGGGAAATCTGTGGCAAGGTGACCGACGCCCAGGGCCAGCCGGCGGCCAACGTGCGCCTGCGCCTGTCTCGAGAGGGGTGGAGCG
>JANXAX010000389.1 GCA_025062175.1 Anaerolineae bacterium
CACAGAGCCAGCCCGCCCAATAGCCCCACTGGACTGCTCGCATCCCGCCACGCCACATCCACAACCCCACCGCTGCCACCGTGAGCCACGCCATAATCCCTTCCAGATAGCCCCATGCGGGATAGATGTTCAGGCCGACCGTATACGCCCGCCAGGAACGTGCTAAGAACTCATCCCATGTAGGTGGCCGCAGGTTGGGATTGGCGTACGCCGTCGTCTGCTGCAGCGCCAAGGGCCATTGGGGCGCAAAGAGGATTACCACGGCCAAAGCGGTGAGCCAGACGCGCCGCAAGCGCTGAAGCGCATCTCCGCGAGACGCTATGATCCAGATCACCCAGACGAGACCCTGAAAGGCGATGATAAAGAGAGCAAAGTAATGCGTGTACAAGTTCGCTGCCGTCGCTAAGACGTATAGCCCCCACCAGCGTCGTGATGGGTCGTGAAACAGGATGCGCCATTGGGCATATCCACTCAGCGCCGTCAGACAGGTGACCAGGGCATACATGCGCACTTCCTGGGCATACGCCACGTGGAGCGGGAGCAGAGCCGCCAACATCCCGCAGCCTATAGCCGTCACATTCGACAGAGTGCGCGCCAGACGCAACATCAAAGCCACAGTTAGCACGCTGAAGAATACCGAAAGATAACGCAGCGCGTACTCGCGCATCCCCACCATGCCCATCCAGAAATGCAGGATGAGAAAGTATCCAGGAGGATGCACGTCCATACCGGGTTGGGTGGCGATCTGAGCGAGCGGTGCGGAGGCCATCGCGATGGAGTGCCCCTCATCCCACCAGAGCGATTGGGCATCCAGTCGGTAGACGCGCAACAGAAAGGCAACCAGCACAATAACTGAGGGGAAAGTGTGGATGACTGCCCGTCTCAGCATACCGGACTCCTATCGCGCTTGGGGCGATGTTGCTATTATAATCCAAGTTGCTATCAGATGACATACAGACGCATTATCTGGCCGGTGTCAAGGTCAAGGATGGCAGTTGGGGTTAAAATAAACAGGGTATCCGCTTCCGGTTCCTGGCAGTTGCGGCGCGGATGCAGTAACGGACGCGACCCTTGCGATAGACACAGGAGTCTGGCAATTGAACACTCTCCGTATTGACCATGTCACCATAGCGGGGCGCGATCTCGCCCGCTTGCGGGATGACCTCGCCCGAGTGGGGTTTCCATCGCAATATGGCGGCGTCCACTCCAACGGTGTCACCCATATGGCGCTGATCGGTTTCCCTGACAATTCTTACCTGGAGCTCATCTCCACGTGCACAGCTGGTCAGCGCGCGCCGTGGTGGCAGGCACACATCGCCGGGGATGGTGGTCTGTGTGCCTGGGCAGTGCAGGTGGGAGACGTGGCGGGCACGCTGGCGCATTTGGCGACACGCGGAGTTGCAGTGCGCGGGCCATTTGCTATGCACCGTGATCGACCCGACGGCGTGCGCCTGGAATGGATCTTGGGTTATCTGGGCACGGGGGAGCCAGGCACGCTGTTGCCCTTCTTGATCGAAGACCGCACTCCGCGCGCATGGCGTGTGCCGCACAACGCCCAACCGGTGACACCGCTATGGGGTGTTGCGGCGGTTGTGCTCGGCGTGCGAGATGGGGCGGATGCACGGGCTCAATTCCAACGCGCATGGGGTTGGGAGCGGGTCATCACCGCCACGGATGAACACTTCGGTGCCCATCTCATCCATTTCCTCGACACGCCGGTAGTGCTGGCCATACCGACCGCGACGCATACATGGCTCGCCGAACGGCTGGCACGCTTCGGGGATACTCCCTGCGCCCTTCTGTTGGGCACGCGCGACTGGTCAGCCGCATCGCAGACCTATCGCTTGGCCGAGCATACCACGTGGTTTGGCCGTCGCGTCACCTGGTTCGACATGCGCGCATTGCCCGACGCGCGGCAACGTGGCATCGTCCTGGGCATCATCGAGGAAATTGACCGTCCGGCACTGCAGTGACCTCAGCGACAGCGACTGGCTCGGTGCGCCGTCGCCGAGCGCTGGCGAATTCGTCGATCTCATCCCGTTGCGACAAGATGCGCACGATACGTCCATCTTGCATTTGGATGACGCGGTCGACGTAAATGCACATCCGCAGGTCATGCGTCACCATGATGCCAGCGCGACGATGCCCGTGGATCAGCTCGGCGAAGGTCTCGACGACTTGGTAGGCTCGCTCGGTGTCCAGGCTGGCAGTTGGCTCGTCGGCCAGCACCAAGGTGGGATTGTGGATGAGTGCGCGTGCGATGGCCACGCGCTGTTGCTCGCCGCCGGAGAGCTGACGTGGCAGGTTGTTGAGGCGGTGACCCAGTCCCAAACGGGTCAGTAGTTCCACCGCCATCCGGCTGCATTCGCTTTTACAGCCCCCGTTGAGGCGCATCATGAGCTCCACGTTCTCGCGAGCAGTCAAATAGGGCATCAGGTTGTTCGCCTGAAAAGTGAAACCGATGCGTTGGCGACGAAAAGCGGTGCGTTGCGCATCGTTCATCCGGGTCAGGTCCTGACCATCGATCAAGATGTGGCCACGCGTGGGATAGAGCAACCCGGCCAACATCGCCAGCAAAGTGGTCTTGCCTGAGCCGCTGGGGCCTACCAGGGCGACGAACTCCCCCTCGGCCACAGAGAAGGAAACATCGTTGACGGCGACGACGGCGT
>JANXAX010000038.1:0-9537 GCA_025062175.1 Anaerolineae bacterium
AGACGCGCGCCGGATGGAAGTTAAAAGGAAGAAATCCCAGGCAGGCGCCCGCTAACGCGGTGGGGAAGAGAGCAATTTCTGCTTGTCCTAGCCGAAAAGAGTGAATAGCAAATAACACGGCTGCGATACATCCGACGCCGGCCGCCAACCCGTCTAGACCGTCCAGCCAGTTGACCGTGTTGATCATCCCTATCACCCAGAAGAGCGTGATAGCCACCACAAGACCCCAACCCACATAGGGGACCAGATCGGGGATGATCACCAATTGGCCAGTTAGCGGGTTAGTAAAACGCTCGATGAACACCGTGCCCGCTGCCGCCACCAGAGCCACGGCTGCCTGAGCGAGAAATTGTGGCCAAGGTGGCAGCTCGCGCCGGTCGTCCCATAGACCGAAGAAGAAGGCAATCCCGCTGCCCGCCAGCACCGCATACAAACGGCGCATATCCTCGGGATTTGCCGGCGGCCACAGGATCAATGCGATACCCGTCCCGCAGAAAAAGGCCATGAACAACGCAATTCCCCCACTGCGGGGTGTCAACTGCGGATGAATGTGACGGCCACCGGGACGATCCACCAGCATCCAGCGACGCCCGATCCATACGCTCAGTGGTGCCATCCCCAGCGCGACGAGCAAGCTGGCCAAGAAGATCACCAGAGGAGGCAGCCAAGCGAAGTGGGCAAGCATACTTCACCGGCCTATTCTATCGCCAGATAGACCACCGTGACTCCATCGCCCCCCTCACCCTCCTCACCGGGACGGAAGGAAGCGACCAAAGGATGTGCTTGTGCCACTTCGCGCACCATCTGGCGCAACACTCCACTGCCCTTGCCGTGGATGATACGCACCCAGGGCAGATTGGCGCGATAGGCCTCATCCAGATAGCGCTCCAGGCGTGATAACGCCTCCTCACTAGTGCACCCGCGCAAATCTAACTCAGCGGGCGGCATAGTGGCCAGATCGCTTAGGGAACGCGGAGTCACGCCGGGCGACGGCATGCTGGGCACCTCGGCAGCAGCCGTCTGCTTGTCCGCGGCCCGGGTGCGCAACTCCACCTGGTTGCGGCGCACCGTGGTGCGGAAACGACCCACCTGTACTTCCACACGTCCCCGATGGCTCGCGATCACTTCGCCCAGCGCCTGGAGCGGCTGTACCCAGACGATGTCACCTGGATGTAATGGACCACGGTATGGCGCCGACACCGGCGGAGGCGCTGGCGCCTCGCTCAGACGGGCTTCAATGGCGTCCAGCACCTCTGCAGCGTGTTGCAACGCCTTTTCTTCCTCACTCATCTTGGTTTCCAACTGCCATGGAGGACGCTTGGGCAGCTGGGCACGCAACGCCTCCAACTCCTGACGCACCGCTGCTAGCTCACGGCGCGCCTCGGCGCGTGCGGTGTTCAAGATGTCACGTCGTTCGGCCTCGATGCGTGCCAGACGCTGACGTAATTCTTCAGATTGTGCCTCCAGCCGAAGACGCAGTGCCTCGGCAGCAGCGCGTTCACGCTGTGCCACCGCCAAGGTGGATTGAATATCGTGCAGCACGGCTTCTACCTGGCGCACATTTGGCGCGATCATCGCCTGTGCTGCTTCGACGATGCGCGCATCCAACCCCAGACGCCGCGCAATCGCAAATGCGTTCGAGTGTCCGGGCAGACCGATGCTGAGACGATATGTCGGTGCTAGGGTTTCCGAGTCAAACTCGACACTTGCGTTGGTCACCCCTGGTGTCTGATGGGCATACCATTTCAGCTCGGGGTAGTGGGTGGCCACAAACGTGGTGACGCCGCGCTCGCGCAGATGTTCCAGGATGGCACGTGCCAGGGCGGAACCCTCTAAGGGGTCGGTGCCGGCGCCCAGCTCATCCAGAACCACCAACGAGCGTTGAGTACAATGTTGCAAGATATACACGATGTTGGTGAGGTGACCCGAAAAGGTGGAAAGCGACTGCTCGATCGACTGTTCATCACCGATGTCGGCATAGACGGCATCGTAAAAGGGCAGTTGTGAGCTTTCAGATGCTGGGATGTGCAGACCGGCTTGAGCCATGCATACCAGCAGGCCAATGGTCTTCAATGTTACCGTCTTGCCGCCGGTGTTGGGGCCCGTGATCACCAAGATGAATGTCTGGGGCTGCAATACGACATCGATGGGTACCACGGTATGGGGATCAAGCAGAGGATGTCGTGCGCCCAGCAAGCGAAACGGGGGACGTGGATCTCCGTCCGCCCATTGAGCCGGCACCGCGTTCAGCTCCTCAGCATAATGCGCTTTGGCGAACGCCAGGTCTAGTTCGGCCAGCGCCTGCAAGGTTTCCTGGATGGGCTCTGCCACAGCAGCGACCTGCTGGCTGAGGCGCGCCAGAACGCGCTGTACCTCCTGTTCCTCTTCCACTTCTAATTGGCGCAGCTGATTATTGAGCTCCACCGTCGCCATCGGTTCAATGAATAGGGTGGCGCCACTGGCGCTCTGGTCATGGATAATCCCACGGATGCGGCCCTTAAACTCAGCGCGCAACGGGATGACATAACGCCCCTGGCGCTGGGTGATGAGAGGTTCTTGGAGGTAGGCGCTGTTCTCCGGGGTATGTAAAATCTGTTCCAAGCGCGCGATCAAGCGCTGGCGCACCAGCTCCAGCTCGCGGCGGATGCGCAACAGGTTGGGACTGGCCTCGTCCAGCACGCTCCCATTAGGATGAATGCAACGCCCGATCTCCTGTACTAATTCGGGACACTCGTGCAAGTGTGTCGCCAACTCGGCCAGGAGGGGGATGCGCTCGGCATAGGGGAGCACACTACGTTTCAACGTATAGGCGCTCAACAGCGTTTGACGCACGTCCAGCAACTCGACGGGTAACAGGATAGCCGAGAGAAGTGCCTGTTGGATGATAGGACGAATATCGCGCGCACCGCCGACGCTGAGAGTAGGACGTACGCTGAGCAACCACCGCGCTTCGCTCGTTTCCTGCTGCCGCCGACGTGCCTCGGATAGGTTGTCACAGGGTCTTAGCTCCAGGGCACGCTCACGTCCAAGCACAAAACGCGTGTGACGTGCCAGGCGCTCGAGCACCTTGGGAAACTCAAGGGTAGCAAGATGTTTGGGATCCACTCCTCAGGGCACGCTTATGGCATCAAAATCCGCAAGAAGATACCGGGCACTTCACCACCCGGCAGCCAGATGCGCACCGCCCGGTATAACCCATACAGCACGATGTTGAACATAGGGAGAAGAGAGGAGGTGCGCAGTTGATCGCGCAAGTTGGCACCGAGCGTCCCCGGCATGACTTCGGCAAAGGTGAGAAACTGTAACACGCCCAGCACCAAACTAAGCGCCGCTGCGGTGACCATCAAGCCCACCATAAAGCCGATCAAAGTGGTGAGCGGTCCGATCAGCAAACGCTGCATCCATATCTGCCAGCCTGCATTTCTCAGTTCGGCGAGGGAGATATTTCCCCGTCGGCGACGCTCCTCCGGCGGGATGTTCGCCAAGTGGACAAACACATTGGTACCTCCGAACACGATGAACAGGACGACAGTAAACGCCAAAGCCTGGCCGCCTATCAGGGAGAACGCTGGCACTAGATCAAGAAAGAAGTATCCCAGCGGCTGGTATGTCATCAGCGCGATGATCAAGGCGATGTACAGGCTGAAGATCCATATCAACAGACGCCCCATTCCTTGTAGGGCGCCCCAAGTAGCGCCCACCAGCAGCACCATGATCAACAAATAGTCGAAGGCATTCAAAACGATCATGCGCCTCCCTCCTCCGCTAACGCCGTGGAGACGGCATGCACCAATGTTCTCTCCGCGATCAGACGTCGCACGGCCTCAATATAGGGGTACATCACGGCATCTTGTTCCAGAAAAGGTACTTCGCGGCGCAGCAGCTCATAAGCCACGCGGGTGCCGCGTCCCAGACGCGCGGCAGCGCCCAGCTGGGCACGCCGAAAATCGATCCCCTGCGCGGCGGCGAAGAGCTCCAATGCCAAAATGCGCTCCAGGTTGTCGAGCACCTGCCACACCTTGCGCGCAGCGGTACATCCCATACTGACATGATCTTCGACGTTGGCCGAAGTCGGGATGGTGTCCACGCTGGCAGGATGGGCCAACACCTTGTTCTCCGATGCAAGGGCTGCGGCCGTGTATTGCACCAGCATAAAGCCAGAATTGAGCCCGCCATGCTTGACCAGGAAAGCGGGCAACACATGGGCGTTGCTCGCCTCGTCGGTCAGGCGGGCAATGCGCCGTTCGGAGATATTGCCCAGCTCAGTGAGCGCCATCGCCAGATAGTCCATCGCGATGGCAACGATCTCGCCGTGGAAATTGCCACCTGAGATAATATCCACCCTCCCCGTCTCGTCGAAGAAGATGAGCGGGTTATCGGTGGCAGAATTAAGCTCGATATCCACCACCCAGCGCGCATAGGCGATAGCGTCGCGTGCCGCGCCGTGCACCTGAGGGATGCAACGCAGGGTGTAAGCGTCCTGGACGTGTTGCGGGTCATGATGATGCACAAAATCACTCTCGGCGAGCAAACGCCGCAAATACCGCGCGCACTCCACCTGGCGAGGATGAGGACGCACCGCCTGGATGCGTTCATCGAAGGCGCGCAAGGTGCCATCCAATGCTTCTAGGCTGAGACAGCCAGCCACATCCGCAACCGTGCTTAACATCTCGGCACGTTCCACCGCCAGTGCACCGAGTGCGCACATCACTGCCGTGCCATTGGTGAGTGCCAAGCCCTCCTTGGCAGCAAGCGTCGTCGGGGTCAGGCCAGCGCGTCGGAGCGCTTCACCACCTGGGAGAATTTGCCCCTGATATTCTGCCTCGCCCTCACCCAGCAACACCAGCGCCATATGGGCCAAAGGGGCTAAGTCCCCGCTGGCGCCAAGTGATCCTTGACTGGGCACGACCGGGTGTACACCCGTATTGAGCATCGCCAACAGCAGCTGCAACGTCTCCAGGCGGATCCCGGAATACCCTTTGGCCAAGGTGTTGGCACGTACCAACATCATAGCCCGCACCACCGCACGGCTGAACGGTTCGCCTACCCCAACGGCATGGCTCATCAGAATATTACGCTGCAGCTGCTCCACCTGCCCGGGCGGGATGATGCGATCCTTAAAAGCACCAAAACCGGTGGTGATGCCATAAGCGATCTCACCCCGTTGCACCAAAGCGGCGACCGCCTGCTCAGCACGCCGTACCCGAGCGATGGCGGTGGGGGTGAGGGCCACACAAGGTGACCCCGGCGTCCCATACGCCACCTTCACAACTTGCTCGATGCTCAGCTCGTCTCCGTTGAGGAAAATGGTCTCCATACCCGGCTATGCTTCCTCATACACTACCACTCCTGTGGCCGCCGGCCCAATATGGCTCGCCAGGACCGGATCGTACTGAATAATGGGGAAGGCGACCGAGGGGAAGATGGCCTCAAGACGTGCTAGGAGCATTTTTGTCTCCTGGCTGGGCGTGAGATGTCGTTGTAGAATGGCCGCCTGTTTAACCTCGGAAAATTCGGCGACAAACTCGTATAGCTTCTCCACGGCCCTTTCATGAGTGCGCACCTTCTCGAGTGCCATCAGACGCCCATCTTCCAAGAAGAGGATCGGTTTGATATTCAACAAAGATCCCAGCAGGGCTTGGGAGGCGGTCAAATAACGGTTGCGTTGCAAGCTTTCCAGGTCCGCAGTATAGAAAACCATATAGAGGTGTGCGATGATCTTGCGCATTGCGCGCACAATTTCATCCAGACGGGCGCCTTGGGCAGCCATACGCGCTGCGTGCGTCGCAAGGATGCCCAACCCCAGCGAACTGCTCAACGAATCCAGTACTACGATCTCAGCACGACCCAGCACATTTCGGCTGGCACGCTGGGCATTTGCCAGAGCGTGACTCAGCTTGCCAGACACGTGAATAGACAGAATCTGATCCGTGCGAGCGCTTAGCTGGGCATATACACGCTGGAATTGTTCCACCTCGGGCGGAAGGACCGATACGGAGGCATAGTCGCGTTCCAACGCTTGAAAGAATTCCTCGCGCGTAATGTCTATCCCATCGCGGTAACGCTTCTCCCCGATCTGGATTGTAAACGGCAACACTGTGATGCCTGCTTTGTTCCCCTCGAGATACGCCATGCTATCGGTGACAACCGCAACTCGCCCCATAGTGTCACGTTACTCCAGAGAGATAATATAGTGATAGTGCGGCTGACCTCCCTCGTGTACCTCGACCGAGAGGTGCGGATAGCGCGCGCGGATCGTTTCAGCCAGCTCCATCGCGGTTGTCGAGTCCACCTCCTGCCCGAAGTAAACGGTGGCGAGGCTGTGTTCTGGCATCAGACCATGTTCCAGCGTTTGGAGAGTCACCGCCGTCATTTCCGTCCCGCTGGCAACCAAAGTTTCATCCAGCAGGCCGATGATATCTCCGCGCGTGACCCTCATCCCATTCGCCTGGCTCGAGCGCACCGCACGCGTGATTTCAATCGTACGCACCTTGGCGGCACTGCGTGTCATACGTGCTTGATTGGTCTCAAGGTTCGCCTGATAATTGAAATCCAATAACGCAGCAATGCCCTGTGGAATGCTGCGCGTCGGTACCACTAGGGCTTGCTTAGAGGAAAGCCGGCATGCCTGTTCCGCTGCCGCGATCACATTGCCGTTGTTAGGCAACACCAAAACCTTGTTGGCACGGGTCGCCTCGATAGCGGAGAGAATTTCCTGAATGCTGGGATTCATCGTCTGACCGCCCGGGATGACGTGGCTCACTCCCAGACTTTCCATAATACGTGTAAGACCCTCGCCGGAGGCGACGGACACGATCGCGATCTCCGCGACATCCTCGCCAGTGGTCCTTTGCCGCTGCACAAAATGCTGATATTGTGCTTGCATGTTTTCGACCACCACATCGGACAGGGTGCCCTTGCCAGCCCCGTAGCTGAGCGGGCGACCAGGGTCGTGTGTGTGGATGTGCACCTTAACCAGTCGCGCGTCACCCACCACCAGCACGCTGTCACCCATCCTTTCCAGATCGTGCCGCAACTGCTCCACGTCTAACCGTTCCCCGTGGATGAGGAACTGAACATCATAGCCATAGCCAGCCTCTGGTTCACGGAGATGGAACGGTGTCTTGGCGATACTTTCCTCGACGAGCAGTGCATCGGTCTCGACCGGTTCACCGCGCAGGAAACGTACCATCCCTTCTAAGAGATACACCAGTCCCTGCCCACCTGCATCCACCACACCCGCTTCCCTCAACACCGGCAGCATTTCGGGCGTGCGCCGGTTGGTCTCACGCGCGTCCTCGACCGCCTTGCTCAGCACGGTCAGGATATCATCGGTGTGGGTGCTGCTGGCACGGATCGATTCCGCTATAGTGCGCATTACGGTGAGGATGGTGCCTTCCACCGGCCGGATAATGCCTCGCAATGCGGTCTCATACGCCTCTTGCACCGCCACGGCCAGGTCGCGAACTGAGAAGTCTTTCTTATCGGCCAGTCCATGGGCCAGGCCACGCAGAATTTGAGAGAGGATCACACCCGAGTTTCCCCGTGCCCCCATCAGCCCTCCCCGTGCCAGGGCCTGGGCCACGCTAGCCGCAGAACCGTCCGCACTGGTTTCTACTTCTGCCAGCGCGGCCGCCATCGTGAGGGCCATGTTGGTGCCGGTGTCGCCATCGGGCACGGGAAAGACATTCAGGGCGTTGACTTCCGCTACGTGACGCTGCAACCACTCACCTGCCGCTTTCATAGCTTGGCGCAGACCATGACCGTCGCATACGCGAACCTGTCCGTTCCCATCCGACACCTTGGTGCGCATCGATGAACGTGCCACTCGTGTTCTGCGTCTCTCCATCTCAACTGGTCTTGTCACTGTCGTTCATCCTGCGGACTCACACGCAATCCTTGCACGTGAATGTTGACATATGCTACCGGCATGCCCAGCGCTTTTTCCAGCCGGAAGCGCACTAAAGACATCACATTGCGTGCCACTTCCGATATCCGCACTCCATACTCAATGATGACGTGCAAATCCACACCGACCGCTCCATCACGCAGTTGGACCTCCACGCCGCGATGGCTGGCATCGCGCGCCAATAATTCCCCTAAGTCGTCACGCAAGGAGCGGGAGGCCATCCCGACTACACCGTAACACTCCAAGGCGGCCCCGCTGGCGATAGCGGCAACCGCCAGCGGGGACACCTCGATCCAGCCCCAATCCGTTTGATACCGGATGACCTCGCCGCGTTCCGCGCGTATCACTTGCTCATCCTTTCAGAACGTGCTAAACTTATTTAATTGCTGTAATAATCCATCCGGAAAATGGTTTTGAATCCCAGGAGGCAGTTTCCTTATGGCACAGTGCGAAATGTGTGGCAAGACCGCCCAGTTTGGTTTCCACGTCAGCCATTCGATGCGGCATGTCAAGCGCCAGTTCAAGGTGAACATCCAGCGGGCGACCATCATTCAAAATGGCAGACGTCGCAGGATCAAGGTTTGTGCCCGGTGCCTGCGCACACTGAGCAAGGCATAAGCCTCGTCGGCTCCTATTTCTGACCTTAAAATACCAGCCGATTATATATCGATTCATACGGTATAGGAAATCCACCGAGTGCCCTACGAGCCGGTCATCGGTCTCGAAGTACATATTGAGCTCAAAACGGCCAGCAAAATGTTCTGTGCATGCCGCGCTGACGTGTTCGGTGCGCCGCCCAACACCCATGTTTGTCCGATATGCCTGGGTATGCCTGGCACCTTGCCCGTCATTAACGAACAAGCGGTGCGTTTCACGGTGATGACCGGCCTGGCACTGCACTGCCGGATTCAGACGCACAGTGTCTTTGCGCGCAAGAACTACTTTTATCCCGACCTGCCCAAAGGTTATCAGATTTCCCAATATGAGCTGCCCCTGTGCACTGATGGCTGGTTGGAGGTGGAAACATCCGCCGGGTTGCGTCGTGTCGGGATCGTGCGCGTGCACCTGGAGGAAGACACTGGCAAGCTCATCCACGCAGGTGCTCACAGCTTGGTAGATCTGAACCGCGCCGGCGTACCTCTGATGGAGATCGTCACGCGCCCTGATATGCGCTCCGCCGAAGAGGCGTATGCCTTGGTCACCCAGCTGCGCCAGATCGTGCGCTACCTGGGGGTGAGCAGCGGTGATATGGAAAAAGGGGCGATGCGGTGCGAGGTCAACCTTTCGTTACGCCCTCAGGGCAGCGAGGGACTGGGCACCAAAGTGGAAATCAAAAATCTCAACTCTTTTCGTAGCGTGCGCAATGCGATCGCCTACGAGATCGAACGCCAGACTCGTCTGCTGGAAAGTGGCGGTCATGTCACTCAGGTGACTATGGGCTGGGATGAGGCCGCCGGAGTCACCCGCCCCCAGCGCAGCAAAGAGGAAGCGCACGACTATCGTTATTTCCCCGAGCCTGACTTGCCGCCGTTGGCGCTAGATCCCGCGTGGATCGAGCAGATACGCCAAGCTCTGCCCGAATTGCCGGATGCCAAACGAGCGCGTTTCATTGCCAGCTATGCGCTTAG
>JANXAX010000038.1:9547-13343 GCA_025062175.1 Anaerolineae bacterium
ACCGTGCTGTGGCGGATTACTTTGAGGAGGTGGTGCGCAACAGTCAGCCCCCAGTCACGGCCAAAATGGTCGCCAACTGGGTCACTGGCGAACTCTTTCGCATGATGCGCGAGACAGAAACACCTATCGAAGAGGTCCGGATTCGTCCCGGTGACCTGGCACGCCTGATCGCATTAGTGGTGGACCATACCCTGAACCAGACCGCGGCTAAGCAGGTCTTTGGGGTGATGTGGCAGACGGGCCGTACACCCGATGTGATCGTGCGGGAGCTCGACCTGGGGCAGATTTCCGACCGCGAACAGCTGACCACGCTTGTGGCACACGTGCTTGCCGAGAATGCCGACGCGGTAGCCTCATTCCGCGCCGGCAAGGAGGCAGCGCTGCGCTTCCTGATCGGTCAGGTAATGCGCGCCAGCCGCGGCAAAGCGAATCCCCAGCTGGTCGAACAGTTGCTGCGCACGCAGCTGAGCAGCGAGTCATAGCTCTCTTCACCGGTGGTGACGCTTCAATCGCCTCTAGAGGGTCGATGACCGGTCGCCCGTTGAACCGCGCGATGTCAGATCACGCGCGTCGGCATGAGATCGGATCTCCGCCGCAAAGCACACCAAGAGCGCAAAGAATTTTAAGAAACCTCTGGATGCTCTAAGCTCTCTGCGAAGAAAGCATTTCCACTCCCAGACATTTGTGCCCCAGGGGAAGCTTTGCCTTGTCGCAACTGGGATGTGCGTGGACGAGATCAGCCCCACGGGCTCGGGTGCGTTACACCCCATAGCGCGAGAGATCGAGCGAGCGCAAGTAGGCTGCGAACTCAGGGCCGATGTCCGGGCGGTCGAGGGCGAACTCCACCGTGGTCTTGAGGAAGCGCAGCGGGTCACCCGTCGTGAACCACTTACCCTGAATGCGATGGACGATCACCGAAGCGGTGGCGGCCAGTTCGTCGATGGCGTCAGCCAGCCACAGTTCGCCCCCCTTGCCCACCCGCAGGCGCTCCAAAATCGGGATCACCTCATAGGAGAGGACAAAACGCCCCAGCTGTGCCAAGTTGGAGGGCGCCTCAGCCGGGTCCGGCTTCTCGACCATGCGTTCCAACTCGTTGCGGTCGGAATCGGGCTTCAACTTAGCCACCCCATAGCGGCTGATCTCCTCAAAGGGCACTTCCTGCACCGCCACTACCGCAGCCGGCCGATAGCGCTCGTACACCTCGATCAACTGGCGGGCACATGGCACTTCCGACTTGACAATGTCATCGCCGAACATGTACACGACCGCTTCATCTCGATGGATGACCGGGCGAGCACACAGCAAAGGGGTGCCATTGCCGTAGGGCAGGTCTTTCCCCTGACGGATGAAGATGAAGTTAGCCATGTTGGCGATGCGGCGCACTTCTTCCAGTTCGCGCCACTTCTTCTGTGCCTCCAGATGAAGCTCGAGTTCGCGCGCACTGTCGAAGTGGTCCTCTACTGCCTGATTACCTGAACGCGTCACCAACACAATGTCCGTAATGCCCGAGGCAACCGCTTCCTCCACCAGGTACTGCACGACCGGCTTGTCCACGATGGGCAACATCTCCTTGGGTTGTACCTTGGTCGCCGGGATGAAACGTGTGCCATAACCGGCTACAGCGATGATCGCCTTGGTAATCGCCATAGGAATGTCACCCTCCTGTTGACAACTGGATTGCGAGCGGGGGACGATGGGTATGCCAGTCGGTGTGCTGTTGATAGGCATGGGCGATGCGCAGCAACATCGCCTCACCCAGTGGTGGCCCCATGAGCTGTAGCCCGACCGGCAGTCCCTCCGCGAAGCCACACGGCACCGAGATACCACACATTCCCACCAAATTCAGCGAGACGGTAAACACATCACTCAGATACATCTGGAGTGGGTCGTCCAGCTTCTGGCCGATGCGAAACGCGACGTCCGGCGTAGTGGGACACGCTAGGACGTCCACCTGCTGGAAGGCGTGCTCAAAGTCCTGGCGTAGCAGGGTGCGCGCCTTTTGCGCCTTGAGGTAATAGGCGTCGTAGTAACCGGCCGAGAGAGCATAGGTGCCTAGCATAATGCGTCGTTTGACCTCGCGGCCGAAACCGAGTGCACGGGTGCGGAACAAGGTCTGCCACATATCCGCCGCCTCTGCGCGCAGACCGTAGCGCACCCCGTCATAGCGCGCCAGATTGCTGCTCGCCTCGGCGGTGGCGATCAAGTAGTAGATTGGAATGCCGTACTGCGTGTGAGGCAGGGAGACCTCCACCAGTTTCGCGCCGGCCTCTTCCATGACGCGCAATGCTTTCCGCACAGCAGACTCGACACCTGCTTCGATGCCCGAGATAAAATATTCTTTTGGGACGCCGATCTTCACCCCATTCAGATCTCCGTCTTCCAGCTGCTGCATGTAATCGGGCACCGGGGCATCCAGGCTGGTTGCATCTCGGGGGTCGTGGCCGGCAATGACGCGCAACAGGAGCGCAGCGTCACGCACATCACGTGTCAACACGCCGATCTGGTCGAGCGACGAGCCGTGCGCAACCAGGCCATAGCGACTGACGCGGCCATAGGTGGGTTTCAAACCGACGATGCCACACAGTGCTGCGGGTTGGCGTACGCTGCCGCCCGTATCTGATCCCAGCGCTCCCATCGCGCAGCCGGCGGCGACCGCCGCGGCACTGCCCCCGCTGCTCCCACCGGGCACGCGCTCCAGATCCCACGGATTCGCAGTGGGGAAAAAGGCAGAATGCTCGGTCGAAGAACCCATAGCAAATTCATCGGTGTTGGTCTTGCCGAGCAGGACAGCACCCGCCTCACGCAGACGGGCCACAGCAGTGGCATCGTAGGGGGGCACAAAGTTCTCCAAAATGCGCGAACCACAAGTAGTACGCACACCACAGGTGCAGATGACGTCCTTGATCGCCAGGGGGATGCCTAGCAGCGGGGCATCTTCACCGCGTGCACGTCGCTCGTCTGCTTGACGTGCCTGCTCGAGCGCCATCTCGGCCGTCACCGTAATATAGGCATGCAGTTGTCCATCCAAGGCGGCGATACGCTCTAGATGGGCACGGGTGAGTTCGAGGGCGGAGAGCGCCCGTTTTCGCAATAGTTCTAACGCCGCATGGATGCTCAGCTCACAGGGCTCGGTGGCGTGCATCATCACTCTAGGATGGACTGGACGCGAAAATGGCCGTTTTCGACGGCGGGAGCATTGCGCAGTGCTTCATCCGGCGTCAGCTCAGGCAGTGTGACATCAGGGCGCATCACGTTGCGCAGTGGCAGGGCACTGGTCATCGGCTCGACGCCCTCCGTATTCAGCTGATTGATGGTGGCTGCATACTCCAGAATGGCCGACAGCTGCTCACACAAGAGATCTTTTTCTTCATCGCTCAGACCGAGACGTGCCAGCTGGGCGATGTACTCCACCTCTTGTAAACTTAACCGGGGCATCACTCCCTCCGAGAGAAGAAACGTCGTCGCAGGGGATTATATCATCACCTTGAGAGGGGGTGCAAAGAGGCCCGAAATCTGGGTGCATTGCATTTGGGCAGAGGTGAAACGTGTTTGTAGGCAGCTATTGAAATTGCCGCTCGGGAGCCCACGCCCGACCGTCTGCCTGCACACGGATTGGAATGGCAGCGCTCCCATGGAGGATGTCCGACGGAAAACTCATTCGGCGCGACTCATGGATCTCTGGAAATTAGCTGTACCACGGTTGTAATCGGGCATCTTCGGGGCGCAATAAGAAAAAATTGTGCTTGCGCCACGACTGACCTTCGGCTGCAGGATGGGACGTCTATGAAACTCTGCA
>JANXAX010000390.1 GCA_025062175.1 Anaerolineae bacterium
TGGTGCGTACACAGCTGCTCGACCATGTGGACATCCCTACCGCGCAGGTGTACCCGGTCGACACCGGACTCAAACCGGCCGCCGCGGCGCATGCGTATCAAACCGCACTGGCACAGGTCTTCCGGCCCCCGGCAGGTGAGATACCGCGTTTCGACCTCATCCTGCTGGGCCTGGGCGAAGATGGACACACCGCCTCGCTCTTCCCGTGGCACCCTCTATTGCACGAGAAAGAGCGCTGGGTCGCCGCTGTCCACGACGCGCCCAAGCCGCCGCCGGAACGTGTCACCTTGACTCTTCCCGTGCTCAACCGGGCGCGCGAGGTGGTGTTCATCGCCGCTGGAGCGAGCAAGGCGGCGGCGGTGGCAGGCGTCTTTGCCCCCCATGAATCCGCGGAGGCACTGCCGGCGCGCCTAGTGCGCCCACCTTCTGGTCGCGTCACCTGGTTTGTGGATCAAGCCGCTGCTACCCAGCTGCAAACCGGAGAGGCATATGTTGCTGGTCGGTGACATCGGTGGCACCAAGACCACTTTGGCTATCATCGCACCCGATGCCGGGGTGCGTCATCCGCTGGCACAGGCCACCTTTGCCAGCCAGGCATATGCCAGCTTAACCCAATTGGCCAGCGAGTTTCTGCGCCAGGCCGAATACCGAGTGGACAGCGCTTGTTTCGGCGTTGCCGGGCCGGTGGTGGCAGGACGAGCCAGCGTCACCAACCTCCCTTGGGAGATCGAGGCGGCCGAGCTGAGCCACAGCCTGGGCATCCCCACCGTCCAACTGATCAACGATTTACAGGCCATCGCCACCGCCATCCCTCACCTGGAAGCAGCGGACATCCACACCCTCAACCCCGGCCGTCCGGTCGCGCGGGCTGCGATTGCCGTGATCGCGCCAGGGACTGGGCTAGGCGAAGGTTTCCTCACCTGGGATGGGACGCGCGGACGCTACCAAGCTCAGCCATCCGAGGGTGGTCATGCCAGCTTTGCACCGTCTAACGCGCTGGAAGATGGTTTGTTGCGCTATCTGCGCGAACGCTACGGGCACGTCAGCTACGAGCGGGTTTGTTCCGGCATTGGGATGCGCAACATTTATGAATATCTCAAGGTCAGCGGTCAAGCCGAAGAGCCATCTTGGCTCGCCGAGCGACTGGCAAGTGCCGAAGATCCGAATCCCATCATCGTGGAGATGGCGCTGGATGCGACTCAACCGTGTCCCCTATGCACCCTCACCATCGACACCTTTGTTTCGATCCTGGGCAACGAGGCGGGCAATTTGGCGCTCAAGGTGCTCGCCACCGGTGGCGTCTATCTGGCCGGCGGCATTCCCCCACGCATCCTGCCGGCGCTGGAGAAGGGCTTTTTTCAAGCTTTCCGCGACAAGGGCCGTTTCGCTGCATTGCTGAGCCAGGTGCCAGTGCACGTGGTTATCAATCCCCAGGTTGCGCTGCTCGGCGCTGCTTGTCACGGCCTGGGATTATAGCGTGTGAGAAAAGGCACAAATTCGCTTGCACGACGGTCGGGTTTGCGTAGAATAAAGCAAAATCCACACCTGTCATTAGTATTCCTCTGGAGGTCTGACCCATGGACACGTTCCGAATCCTGGTCACCGATGAATTGTCACCACAAGCGATGGAGCTGCTCGACGCTGCAGCTGACGTCCAGTATGATGTGGTGAAACGCCCTCCTAAGGAGAAGTTGCTGGAGCTCATCCCGGAGTACGATGCCGTGTTGGTGCGCAGCAGCGGGCGCATCGACGCCGATGTACTGGCTGCTGGCAAGCGCCTGAAGGTGGTAGGACGCGCTGGCGCCGGGGTGGACAACATCGACCTCGAAGCGGCTTCGCTGCGCGGGGTGATGGTGATGAACACGCCGGGCGCCAACACCATCGCCACTGCCGAACACACAATGGCGCTGATGCTGGCGCTGTGTCGTCACGTCCCCCAGGCAGATGCCTCATTGCGCGCCGGTCAATGGGAGCGCAGCCGCTTTATGGGCGTGCAGCTCTATCAAAAGACGCTCGGCATCGTCGGGCTGGGGCGTGTGGGACAGCAAGTGGCACGCCGCGCCCAGGCATTCGAAATGACCGTGATCGCCTACGACCCTTACATCAGCGATGAGGTGGCGCGCGAGCTAAAAGTGGAGCTGGTCAGCTTGGAAGAGCTGCTCAGCCGTGCCGACTTCATCAGCCTCAACGCAGCACTCACCCCGGAGAGCCGCGGGCTGATCAACGCACAAAACATTGCACGGATGAAACCGGGCGTGCGCATCATCAACTGCGCGCGCGGAGCGCTGATCGACGAAGAGGCATTGTACGAGGCACTGGTCTCGGGCCATGTGGCCGGGGCAGCGCTCGACGTGTTCACCGAGGAGCCATTGCCAGCCGACAGCAAGCTGCGGACGCTGAGCAATGTGGTGTTGACGCCTCACCTGGCTGCCAGCACTGTCGAGGCGCAGCGTGATGTCGGCACCAAGATCGTCGAGCAGGTGCTGGCTGCATTGCGCGGCGAAAGCTATCATAACGCGGTTAACGTGCCGGTGGCTGATCCGAGCGTCTTCCGCCAGCTGAAGCCCTACCTGACGTTGGCTGAGAAGCTGGGCAGCCTGCAGATGCAGCTGGCCGGCGGACCGATCAAGCGCGTGGAGCTCGAGCTGCA
>JANXAX010000391.1 GCA_025062175.1 Anaerolineae bacterium
TGAAAGAGTTTGTCCACTGCATCCTGGAGGATCGGCCGCCCGCGGTGACCGGCATCGACGGCCGTATCCCGGTGGTGATGGGGCTGGCCGCCTGGAAATCCTATCGCGAGAAGCGCCCGGTCAAGCTCAGTGAAATTGGCTGAAGGTGCTGTGAAACGGCAAGAAACCATCATAATCCATAACGAACAAGGAAACGGAGGTACTTATGAAAGGACTCGTGTTAGAAGCCAAGTGGGATCCGCGGCCTGAGTATGCCCTCTCGGAGTGGGAGAAGCAGACGGGCAAGGCAATCAGCGGCAACATGGTCTGGCGGCACCCCAAGCTGGGCGTGCGCCAATGGGAAGACCCCAAGCTCGGTCCAAATGACGTGCTCATCGCGGTGAAAGCGTGCGGGGTGTGCGGCTCGGACATGCACTTTTATGAGACGGATTCCGACGGCTACATCCTCTACCCCGGCCTGACGAAATTCCCCACCATCTTGGGGCATGAGTTTTCCGGCAAGGTGGTAGAGGTGGGCAAGAACGTGACCTCGCTTAAGGTGGGCGATATGGTCACGGTGGAGGAGATGATCTGGTGCGGGCGCTGCATCCCCTGCCGCAATGGGTTCTTCAACCATTGCGCCAACCTGGAGGAGCTCGGTTTTACTATCCCCGGCGCCTTCGCCGAGTACATCGCCGTGGATGAGAAGTTCTGCTGGAAGATCGACGCCATCGCCGAGCGCTTCGGGGATGAGAAGAAAGCGTATGAGGTGGGCGCGCTGACCGAACCGAGCGCAGTGTCCTACAACGCCATGTTCAACCGCGCGGGGGGCTTCAAGCCAGGGCACTATGTGAGTGTCTTTGGCGCCGGCCCGATCGGATTGGCCGCGATCGGGCTTGCCAAAGCAGCCGGTGCGGGTATGATTGTGGCATTCGAGGTTTCTCCGCAACGGCGCGAGCTGGCCAAATTAGTCGGCGCCGAATATGTGTATGACCCGCGCGAGGTGAAACCGAGCGAGGTGATGATGGAGCTGAGCAAGGGCGAGGGCTTCAATTTCCACGTCGAGGCGGCCGGTGCGCCGGAGCTGGTGCTGCCCGAGGTGGAGAAAGCGCTGGCCATCAACGCCAAGGTCACCCTGATCGGACGTGCGGCGCAGAAGGTGCCGATGTACTTCGAACTGTTCCAGATCCGCCGCTCGCAGATCTTCGGCTCACAGGGCCATTCTTGTGACGAGAACTTCCCCAATGTCATCCGCATGGTGGCAGCCGGTCGCCTGGACCTGAGCCCCATCATCACCGCTCGCTATAAGCTGGACGACGTCGTGCAGGCGATCGACAAGTCGCGCGACCGTTCCGACGGCAAGATTATGGTGTCCCCCAGCTGAGCGCCGCGTCGGACGGGGTAAGAGTGGGGGCATTGTCCGAGGACGATCAGGGAGTATTGAGAAAGGAGGTGATGAAGCAACCGGGAGCAGCGCTATACAAACGGTACATCAAACCAAGCATAGTCAAGCAGTCCAGTTTTTAGAGAAACCAAAAGAAGGAGGGGATAACCAATGATGCGCTCCAAAGTTTTCTCCGTACTGGCTGTCGTGCTTCTGTTAAGCTTGTTGGCCGTGTGGGCGCCGACGCCGGCCGTGGCGCAAAAGCCACTGACGTTCGGCTTGGCCGTGCACAGCAATCCGGCCGAGGATGCCTTCTGGGCGGTGGTGGAGAAAGGTGCCAAGGATGCGGCGGCTACTTTCGGGGTTGAGCTGAAGTCCGGCGGCAGCCTCGATCCCGTCGAGCAGTCGCAGCTGGTGGAGAACTACGTCGCCGCCAAGGTGGATGGGATCATTGTCTCGCTGGCCAACCCGGATGCGCTTAAGGACGCCGTCAAGAAGGCGGTGGACGCCGGCATCCCGGTGATCACCATCAACTCCGGCGTGGACGTCTACAAGGAGCTGGGCGCGCTGACCCACATCGGCCAGACCGAATTCGTGGCGGGCCAGGGCGCTGGTGAGAAGCTCAACGCCGCCGGTGCCAAGAAGGTGCTCTGCGTCATCCACGAAGAGGCCAACATCGGTCTGGAGCAGCGCTGCGACGGCATCAAGGACACCTTCAAGGGTGAGCTTGAGCGCTTCAACGTAGCTACCACCGGTGTGCGCGATGTGGCCGGCACCGTCTCGGCGATCCAGAACAAGCTGATCGCAGATCCCAGCATCGACGCGATCGTGGCCTTGAACACCATCATCGCGATCGCGGCGCGTGATGCGGTCAAGGCCATCGGCGGCAAACAGCTGTTGGCCACCTTCGACCTCAGCCCAGACGTGCTGGCGGCGATCGAGGCGGGCGAGATGCTCTTCGCCATCGACCAGCAGCAATACCTGCAGGGCTACCTGCCCGTGGTCTTCCTCTACCTCTACAAGACCAACTTGAACACGGTGGGCGGTGGCCTGCCGGTGCTCACCGGCCCTGGCTTTGTGGACAAGAGCAACGCCGCCCAGGTCAAGGATCTGGCTGCCAAGGGCACGCGCTGAGCGTGGTTGAAATGTGGTGACTTTGGTGCGGGACGGGATCCTTTTCCGTCCCGCACCATGTTAATCGGGTAGAGGAGGGGTGTTCATGCCGGCCAAAGCTGTGACCGTTGCCCCCAGCGCCGAGGAACAACTGGTCCAGGTGGGGTTTGTCC
>JANXAX010000392.1 GCA_025062175.1 Anaerolineae bacterium
CCAGCCCATTTTGTGGGCGAACATATAATCACCCAAATATCGATACCTACCCCATCTGGGGTTGATGCGCTGCAACAACAAGTGCAACGATCCGCGTCCCAGCACACCTGTCCTGTCGTTCAGCCGGTCGAGCCAGGAGCGTACATGGCCGAGAAGCCGGGTGAATGCCAGTGGCAGGCTCGGATTGGGCATCCCTTCGGTGTGCCAGTGTACCAGCAGCGGCCGCTCGGGTGCCGGGCGCATGCCCACCTGGCGCGCGATCGGCAGCCAGCGGTTATACGGCGCAAACGTGAGCACCAGGTCCACGTCCCAGGGCACCGGCATATCGTAGCGAAATGGCACTACCTGACAGCCCAATCCATACAGCTCGCGTTGGATGGCATCCGCCACACCGTCGCTATCCTGCCACTTCACCAGCGCAACGCGTTCGATGGACGCAGCCAACTTGCCCCTTCCTCTCGTGTCGTGTTCAATGCGGAATTGCAGATTTCACACCTTTCGCGTTTTTTCGCGCATTCATTGCGTGTTTCAGAAGTTCTTTGCGTACTCTGCAGTGAAAAACGAATCGCAATGCTGTTTCTCATACCCCTGCGACCCCCGTGCATGCTGCGGCAAAAACACTCCCCTCCAGCATCCATCCGCCAACGCCACCAGCGCCAGCGCGGCGAACAGGATCAACACCGCGTCCACCGGCAGGCGGTAGCGCACCAGCGTCCACGAGAGCAGATGAATCGCCGTGTACACCCCCCCAAACAGGTACAGCAGCGACCAGCGCCGCCAGTCGCGCGCCGCGCGCACCAGCCCGAACAGCATAAACGGCAGGAACAACCCAAAAGACAGCACGCGCGCGACGTTGCTCACCACCCCCGAATCCGGCGACGGCCAGAACTTGAAGTACTCGCGCACCTTGCTCAAGGAGAGCAGCAGGTAACGCCCTGGATCCTCCAACACAAAGCCGATTGCGCGTCTCATCAGCGCGCGCTCCATCGCTGCCTCGTCCAGATGGCGCAGCTCCGCCGGGATCAAATCCTGGTAAGAAGGCCCGTCCGGTGGCAGCAAACCTGGAAAGTTGGTGCCGTAGATGGGGTGATTGGCCCAGAAGAAGGCGAAGCCGGCGTTGGTGTTCAACAGCACGAAGCGCCCGAAGACGCGATAATTGCGCACCGTCCACGGCGCGATAAGCAGCGCCATCACCAAAAGCGGCGTGAGCAGCATCCCCCAGCGCACCCGGCCGCGCCACTGCCAGATCAGCCACAGCAGCAGGCAGGGGACAAACGCCAAGATGAGCTGGCGCAGCAATGTCGCCACGCCCAACGCCAGCCCCAGCTGCAGTGCCGTCCCCCAGGTGGGGCGTTCCGCCAGCACCAACGCGCGGTCGAGCGCCCACAGCACCGCCAGGATAAAGAACGTCTCGGTCATCAGCGCCGCGCTGTAGTAGATGAAGTAGATGTAGACCGCTGTGATGGCAGCGGCAGCCAGTCCGACGCGCCCATCAGCGACGCGCCGCCCCAGCCGCCAGGCCAGATAGGGCGCCAGGACGCCCGCCACCGCCGCCTGCAGCAGCCGCGCCGCCAACGGGTGCACGCCCACGACGGCATACACTCCCGCCAGATAGAGCACATAGAGGAAAGAACAGTGCGCGGTGGGTTCGTTGGCGCGCGTCATCGGCCACCAATCGCTGGGAAAGGTGAAGCCATGGCCCTCCAGGACGCGCATTGCCAGCGTGTGGTAGGACACTTGGTCGTAGATGCCCGGCAACACCTCGACGCGGTCGCCCAGGTACACTGCCGCTCCCAGCCGCAGCACCACCGCCAGCGCGATGACCGCCCACAACCAGCGCTCGCGACTAACCCCGGAGAAGAGAGAAAATCTCTGCGTGCTTTGCACTCGCTGCGGTGCCTCGATATCAGATCGCCAGGCCGTCATACACCTCGTCCCACCCCATGCTGCGTGCGCACCCATTGCACCGGCCGGCGACCATAGCGCGCCCACAAGCTCAGCCAGGTGCGCCACAAGATGAAAAGCGGCCCGGACAGGATGGCCAGATAAGCTCTCAGGGGTGCGCGTTCCAGCACCAGACCGAAGAAGGGATAAACGCCTAATAAGACCACCAACAACATCCACAATCCGGTCAACACGACTCCACTCCATGCGAAGAAAGCCAGATGTGCCAGCGTCCCCACCAGGCTGAGGAGCACCAACGTCGAGTAGACCGGGGACAAGCTGCGCACGGCGCCCTCCAACATCGCCGGATCCCGACGCCGCAACCCCTCACGCAGCAACCGCCAGCCGTATCGCCTTTTGGCCTCTGCCGCGCCGCGCAGCCAGCGCGCCCGCTGTGCCCGTGCCGCCGTCCAGGTGGTTGGCGCCTCACCACAGCCAATCGCAGCCGGCTCGTAGACCACCCGCTCACCCTCTAACAGCAGCCGCAACCCCATCTCGAAATCCTCGGTCAACCCAGTGGTGCTCCAGCCCAGCTGCTGCAATAGGTCAGCGCGGAAGCAGATCGAATCTCCCATGATCTTGGCTGAGAAGCCCAGGTTGGAACGTCCCAGGTTCTGGAAACGGTTATCGATCATAAACATCGCCCACGTCAGCGCCGCGAACCAGCCGGCGCCCGGATTGGCGATGCGATG
>JANXAX010000393.1 GCA_025062175.1 Anaerolineae bacterium
GTTTCCGACTCATGATTGCGTCTTGTGTCGCGGTACCTCGGATCACGGTTATGGTTGCACCCGACCTGCTATTTCGCCCGCCTTCCTGGATCACAATATCCATCCCAACATTACGATCTTAACCAACACTCGCATCATAGCAGCTGCAGGTCAAGCGGGTGATTTTACCATTCGTCTCCACTCCGAACCCCGTTATGTGGACATAGAACGTTGCACCAACTGCGGCTTATGCGCCGTGGCATGCCCAGTGGAGCTACCCAGTGGCTTCCAGCTCGACCTCTCGATGCGCAAAGCGATTTACAAGATGGCACCTCGTACGGTCCCAGATGCCTATGTAGTCGACAAGGGCCCCTACTGTGATGACTGCCGGTTATGCGTAGACATATGTCCCACTCGAGCGATAAACCTCGATGAGCTGCCGCTGGAACATACTGTGCGGGTCGGGGCGGTGATCTTGGCTATTGGCTATTCCCTTACCGACCTGCGTGAGTATGAGGAATATGGGTGGGGACGACACAGCAACGTGTTACATGCCCTGCAGTACGAGCGCTTAGCAAGCCGTTCCGGGCCCACAGAGGGGATTGTAGTGCGACCTTCAGATGGCCAGATGCCCAAGCGCATTGCCTGGTTGCAGTGTGTGGGATCGCGCGACCAAAAGTATCCCTATTGTTCGTCCATCTGCTGTATGTATGCCACCAAGCAGGCAATGTTGGCAAGACAACGTGTCCCAGATGCCGTATGTCGTGTCTTTGTCATGGACGAACGCGCCTTCAATAAGGAATTTAGCGCCTACTTTGAACGGTCGCGCAAAGAGTTTGGTGTCGAGTACGTGCGCTGCAGAGTTTCAGGGATTCGCGAGGACGTCCAGACGCGCAACCTCATTGTGCGGGCTGTTCATCCGGATGGGCGTATCGCAGAAGAAGCTTTTGATATGGTGGTATTGTCCGTAGGGACACGACCACCCATACTCGCCAAAGAAACAGCCGAGATACTCGGGATCGATCTCAATCCATGGGGATTCTGCGAGACGGACAAATTCCTCCCCCTTCAGACCAGTCAGCCGGGCATTTATGTGTGTGGCACCTTTCAGTCGCCCAAAGAAATCGCCGAGTCGATCATCGATGCGGCCGGAGCGGCAGGCGACGTCATGCGTCTGCTCAGGGCTTCTTTAGGAAAGCACAAATCAAGCCGTGAGTATCCATTCATGGCACGGGAGATCACACGGGCGGAGCGAGACGTCCTCAGAGAATCTCCTCGTGTGGGTGTCTTCGTCTGCGAGTGCCATCCTGCTATTGATAGTACAGTGGACACCGACGCGCTGGTTCGCTATGCACGAGTGCAGGAAGGGGTGGTTTATGCAACTTCGGTGGGTTATGGTTGTCTGGAAGCCGGGGTGAAATGCATCCAGAGAGCCATTGAAGAGCACCGGCTGAACCGGATTGTCGTGGCCGGGTGCAGTCATCGTACCCACGAGTCCTTCTTTCAGAGAGTGGTGCGCGATGCCGGCTTACATCCGGCCCTTTTCGAACTGGTAAACATCCGTGAACATTGCGCCTGGGTGCACAGCGCCTATCCCGATGAAGCGACTCGCAAGGCAATGCGCCTGGTGTATGCCGGGATCCGGAGAGTCCAACACGCGGTACCATGGTACAAGCAGCGCATCCGTCCAGTGCCTCGTGCACTGGTCATCGGCGGAGGCGTAGCCGGTATGACGGCCGCCTTGAACATTGCCGACAGCGGGTACGACGTGGTACTGGTGGAGCGTCTGGGGGAGCTGGGCGGCAATTTGCGCCACGTGTATTACGTTGCAGAGGGTCACAACCCACAGCGTTTGTTGCGCGATTTAATCAACCGCGTGCGTGGACACGAACGTATCTCCGCCTTCACCCACAGCCAGGTGATCGAACACAGCGGCGTAGTAGGAGCGTTCCGATCGGTCATCCGTACTGCGCCCCCGGACGGCAGAACCCGCATCGATACCCCGATCGAACATGGGGTGACCATTGTGGCCACGGGGGGACAGGAATGGCGAGGGGATATTTATCTACTGGGACAACATCCTCATGTCCTGACAGAGGTGGAGCTGGAAGATCGCATTGCCCATCAGCCGGAGACAATCGCGAATTTAAGGCACGTGGTGATGATCCAATGTGTGCGTCCGCCGAATGGGGTGGATTATTGCAGCCGTGTTTGCTGCACCAGTTCTATGAAAAATGCCATCCGGATCAAGCTACTCAACCCTGCCTGCCAAGTGACTGTACTCTATAGAAATGTCATCACATATGGCTTCCGGGAGCAGTTTTATACCGAAGCGCGCCGTCGTGGCACCGTCTTCGTCCGGTATGATGAAGCAACGCCACCAGAAGTAGAGGAGGTAGACGGAAAGCTGCTTGTGCGGGTGAACGAGCCGGTGCTGCGACGTCAGATCTGTCTGGAGCCTGACCTGTTGGTCTTGAACATGGCACTCGTGCCCAGCGAAGGCACCGCTGAGCTGGCGCGCATGCTGAGAGTGCCTCTTTCCCGCGAGGGCTTCTTTATGGAGGCGCATATCAAAATGCGCCCTATGGATTTCATGGCGGAGGGCATTTTTGTTGCG
>JANXAX010000394.1 GCA_025062175.1 Anaerolineae bacterium
GATAAGGCGGTGAAAGGAGGGCAGAGCACGACCTCGATGCCGTGCACGTCGCGCAACGCTTGCTGTACCTCGCGGGTGAGTTCGACCGCTTCACGGATGGTTTTATGCATCTTCCAATTAGCTGCCACGATGGGAGTTCGCATAGCTATTTGCTCCTCGAGATAGAACGGGATTCTCTGAGTGCGGATGCTACCACACGGAGCAGAAGAGTGCAATGTAGCGCTGGGCAACCTCAGGATATCCAGTTTGACATGCTACGTGGGAGACTCTATACTATAGCTTTAACGGCCTGAAACCTGCGGCTGTGAAGATGCGCCGCCGAGGGGAACAAGGTTTCACGACCGGGGAATGAAGGAGATGCGTATGGTATCCCTCTTGCTTGCAATTGTGGCAGTGGGATGTCTCTTGCTCATGTTTCTTCTCCTCAATGTGGCATCCCGTTCGATCAGCGAAGCACGTTCCAGCATTTTCCCGATTGTGCGAGAGGAGGGTTGGGCTCGGGCGCGACGTGCCCGTTTGGGCGCAGCGATTGCAGCGTTGATCGCTGTGGGCACAGCGTCGGGATTCTTTAGCTACGCGCAGCCTGTCTTGCCAGAGCTGTCCATCGATCTCTCGCAGGAGGTGGCCTGGTTGGCAGAGGCGCTGACGATCCGAGCACCTGCCATGCAAGCGACTCCTTCCGAAACTTCGCCACCGGAAGGAGAGGCATATCCGGACGCTCCCGTTCCGACGCCCATCCAGCCTGTCTCAGTCGCTATGGCTGTCTCTACGCTTACGCCCACGCCGACGCCGTCAGTTCCCACTATTGTGCATTCGCCTACACCGACGGCGTCTCCTACCGCGACGCCTGAACCTCCAACGCTCACACCCACTTCAACTGCCACGTCGACGCCAGCGCCTAGTGTCACACCAACTCCATCTCCCGCGCGCTCGCCTGTGCCACCACTCCCCGACGCGATGTTAGGCCCCATCACGTTTGCTGCCGAGATTGACGACCGTCGGAATCCTATCCATCCCACGCAGGTCTTCTCGAACACGGTGAAGCGCATTTATGCCGTGTTCCCATTCCGAGGTATGCGCAGAGGGGTGCCGTGGACTCAGGTCTGGTATTTCAATGGGCTGGAGTTCCTACGCGAGGAAGGCATCTGGGAATGGGGCTCGCAAGACCGTTCCTATATTTTCATCAAACCGGTGGGCGCTGGCACCTATCGACTCGAACTGTATGTCAGCACCCAATTAATGGCCAGCGGTGAGTTTACCGTACTTGGACCGGCCGCTGTCGGTGGTCCCTACAATCCCTAGGCAGCTCCAACAAGCGAAGATCGCACTCGTCCATGACTGGCTCAACCAGCTAGGGGGTGCGGAGCTGGTCCTGGAAACATTGGTTGAGATGTTTCCAGGTGCTCCCATTTTCACCACGATTTATTGGCGCGCGGGGATGCCAGAGCGCTATCGGTCCTGGGATATTCGCCCTACCTGGCTGGATGGTGCACCTGGCATCTACCGTCATCACCAGATCTATCTCCCACTTTATCCCCTCGCAGTGCATAGCATCGATGTACGAGGCTATGACCTGGTGATTTCCAACAAGAGTGGGTTCTGCCACGGCGTGCGCACGAGGTATGATCAGTTACACATTGACTATTGCTTAACACCGACGCGCTATGTGTGGGATTACGAAGCCTATGTCAGCCGTGAGGAGATCAGTGCCGTCGCGCGCGTTGCGTTGCGACCATTGATCTGGTGGCTGCGCAATTGGGATCGACGCGCAGCGGAGGGAGTGGATCACTTTGTGGCCATTTCTCGGGAGGTCCAGCAGCGCATTGCACGCTATTATGCGCGCGATTCGGTGATCATCTATCCACCCGTGCATACCGAACGGTATTACCCTTCTGACACACCACCAGGGGATTATTACCTGATCGTGTCCCGTCTGGTGCCTTATAAACGGATCGATCTGGCGGTACGTGCCTTTACCCGGTTGCGTCGCCGACTCATCGTCGTGGGAGACGGTCGCGACCGGGCGAGACTGCAACGCCTGGCCGGCCCTACTATTCAATTCACCGGACGTCTATCCGAGGGTGAGGTCGCTCATCTGCTGGCGCATTGCCGGGCATTCGTCTTCCCCGGCTGCGAGGATTTTGGTATTGCGCCGGTGGAGGCCCAGGCGGCCGGACGTCCCGTCATCGCCTATGCTGGTGGTGGGGCTCTGGACACGGTCATCGACGGAGAGACGGGCGTGCTGTTCCCGGAGCAAACGGTCGAATCCTTGACTGAAGCAGTGCATCGCCTGGACACGATGCAGTTTGACCCTGTACATTTGCATCGTCACGCACAGCGTTTCGGTGTTGAACGCTTCAAGCAGGAGTTGCTGGCGTTCATCGTGCAGTGTTGGGAACAATTCCGTGCACAAGCTTGACGGAACGCCGGAAATTATCTACACTCCTACATGCGAATCCCTATGGAACTTCGACAATATGCCGCTATCATCCGGAGACGTTTCTGGTTGCCGCTGGGGTTACCGGTAGTGGTGCTAATGATCAGCCTGGTGCTGCGTCAACCCGAAGTACCCCAGTTTGTAGC
>JANXAX010000395.1 GCA_025062175.1 Anaerolineae bacterium
TTGCGGACTAAGCCATGGACTCCCTATCTGTATCTCGCACCGGTATCCCTGCTGATGCTCTTCGTGTTCGGCTATCCGCTTGTCGCCATCTTCGACTTCAGCACGCGGCGCATCCGGGGAGCCAGCGGGCCTTTTATCGGGCTGGAGAATTACCGCCAGATCTTCAAAGATGAAGTTTTTCAACAGGCGATCCTGCATAATGCCCAGCTGCTGTTGGCTGTGCCCATCCTGGTTTTAATCGGCATTGTGCTGGCGGTGTTGCTGTATGAACGCGTCGCCGGTTGGCGCATTTATCGCACGATCCTCTTCGCCCCCTTCATCATAGCTATCCCAGTGATCGGTATCGTCTTCAGCAACATGCTCTCTCTCAACGGCGCAATTAACGAACTGCTGCGCGCCGTGGGGCTGGGCTTTCTGGCCTTGGACTGGCTAGGAAGCGCCCAATTGGCCCTCTGGTCGGTGATGGCGATCATCATCTGGCACGAAATGGGCTTCGGCGTGGTGCTCTTTTTGGCACGCCTGTTGAGTCTCAACGAGGAGATCCAGGAGGCGGCTCGCATCGATGGCGCCAATTGGTGGCAACGTCTGTGGTACGTGACTATCCCGCAACTCAAGGATGTCACAGAATTCTATGCCGTGGTGAGTGTCATCACGATGCTGGCATGGGTCTTCCCCTTTGTCTATGTCATGACACGAGGTGGGCCGGGCAACGCTACCCAGGTGATGGAGCTCTACATCTATAATTTCGCCTTCCGCAACTCGTTGCCGGGGATCGCCTCGGCGGTGGCGGTCATCCTGTTCCTGATCACGTTGGCGTTGATGATCCCCCTTTTCCAGCTGCGCGCGCGGACCGAGATGGAGGGAGTCGAATGAGCGTACGCGAGATGCAAGCCACCTTGGAAGAGGTGCGCAGCGCCACACGCACCAGCGTGTCCCGACGTCGCTTCGACTGGTCAGTCATCCTCAAGCAACTGGTGCTGTTGCTGGCCACTTTCACCGTTTTATTCCCGGCCTACTTTATGGTGATCACCCCCCTCAAGACCCAAGAGGCATACTCGTTCAGCAAACTGGGATTTCCCACCCAGATATACTTAGGCAACTTCGAGACAGCCCTGCGCGGTGGACGTTTCTTCCTCTGGTTCGGCAACAGTATCATCCTGTCGGTGGGCTCGGTGGCGCTGTCGACGTTGGTCGCCGCCCTGGGAGCTTTCGCGACCTCGCGGATGAACTTCCCTGGACGCCATGTGTTGCTCTCGGTCATCAGCTCCTTGATGGTGATCCCGCCGGTAGTGATGCTTATTCCCCTTTTCTTGTTCCTGACGCGGACCAAGCTGATCAGCACCTATCCAGGAGCCATCTTGGTCTATGCAGGCCTGCTGGCTCCTTTTTCGGTTTATCTGCTCAACAACTTCTTCCGCACTATCCCGCACGAAATCATCGAATCCGCGCTGATGGACGGTGCCTCGACATTAGACATCCTGTTTCGCATTATGCTGCCCCTCTCCGCACCGGCGCTGATGACGCTGATCACCGTGAACATGCTATGGGTGTGGAACGACCTTTTGATCGCTCTGGTCTTGCTGCCTGAAGACAGCATGCGCACCCTGATGGTGGGCATCACCGTGTTCGGTTCGCGTTATAACGCGGATGTGCCGGTGTCGATGGCGGGCATGTTGATGGCCAGCGTTCCTATCTTCTTGATCTATCTATTTGGACAGCGCTACTTCATTCGCGGCTTGGTGGCCGGCGCCATCAAGGGATAGGAGAAAGGATTGCGCTATGAAGGAAGCCACTGTGGTCACGGGTGCCAGCAAAGGGATCGGTTACGCGATTGCCGAGCGCCTGCTGCAAGAGGGCTGGCAGGTGGTCGGTGTCGCACGCCATTATAATGAGAGCTTGCAGCAGCTGGAGACCACCTATGGGAACGCCTTCTGCACCGTGTTGGGGGATGTGCGCTTTCGCGAGACCCACGAACGCGCCGCCGCGGCAGCACGGCAGATGGGCCGGCTGAGCGGTTGGGTGAACAACGCCGGGATTGAGATCCAAACGCGCGCCCACGACCTGAACGAGGCAGATATGTATGAGATCCTCCAGGTGAATCTGGTGGGCTATTTGCTGGGGTGCTCGGTGGCGTGTGCAGTGTTCGTGCAGGAACGCACACCAGGCTCCATCGTCAATATTTCTTCGATCCGGGCGATCGTCTCATTCCCCTCCGGTTTTGTGTATGAAGCAGCAAACGGCGGACGCGACGCGCTGACGCGTTCGGTGGCGGTGCAATATGGCCATCTGGGCATCCGCTGTAATGCGGTGCGGCCTGGGAATATTCTGACGCCTCTCTCGCTGCTCGACCTCGAGCGCGCACCTGATCCGGAAGCGCTGCGGGCTAAGTGGAACGATGAACAACCACTGCGCCGCATAGGAAAACCGGAGGAAGTAGCACACGTAGTCGCCTTCCTCCTCTCGCCTAAAGCCTCGTTCATCACTGGCGCCTGCATCAACGTGGACGGCGGTGCCACAGCGCGTTCGTACCCCTATCCGCCGGACCACAACATGCCCAATATGCCAGGTTGGCC
>JANXAX010000396.1 GCA_025062175.1 Anaerolineae bacterium
ATCATCACCGCGTTCGCCGCCTTCCTGCGATATTATAAGATCGACGAGATCCCGCCCGGTTTCAACTCTGACGAGGCGGTGGGGGCGGTGGGCGCGGTGGAGACGCTGCGCAGCGGGATCCGCCTCTATTACGAAGGGCAAGGGGGCGGCGGGGCGCTGGGCTTTTACATCGTCGCCCTGGCGTTTGCCCTCTTCGGTCCGAGCATCGCCACTATCCGCGGTACTGCTGCTTTCGCTGGCATGGTGTCGCTGGTGGCCACGTATTTTTTTGTGCGCGAGGCCTTTGCCGCTGAGGACTGCAGTGCTCGCAGAGCAGGGCGTCCCATCGCCTCAGCGCCACTGCTCGCCCTGATGACCACGCTCGCGCTCGCCAGCTCGAGCTGGCACTTCCAGAGCAGCCGTATCGCCTTTGCCGCGATCGGGGTACCCTTCCTGCAGGCGCCGGCGTACTTCTTCCTTTGGCGCGGCCTCAACCGCGGACGTGCACGACACTTCGTCCTCAGCGGTCTCTTCCTCGCACTGGTCGCCTTTATCTATATGTCCGGCGCCTTCGTGCCGCTGGTTTTTCTGAGCTTCTTTGTGTTGGAGTACGGCCTCAGAGTGCTGGAGTGCCGTCTGGGCGGCTCACCATCCTCTCCGCAACACCCCGCGCTCCTCAAAGCCCATCTCCGCAACGTGTTACTGTGTGCTGTGGTGGCATTCGTGTGCATCCTGCCGATGCTCTACTTTTATGTCACGACGCCAGACCTGGCGTTCCAGCGTGCTCAACAGGCATTGTTCACCAATCCCGTGATCAACCGCGGCGACCCGTGGGGCACCCTGTGGCGCAGCTGGTGGGGGAATCTGGCCGCCTTTGGCATCTCGCCCATCTGGCTGACGGGCCAGGCGCCCGACAATCTGCTCATACCTGTCCCATTGACGTGGCTCTTTCTGATCGGCCTGGTGGTGAGTCTGTGGCGCATGCGCCGGCCGGCTTACCTGTTCATTTTGCTCAGCTGGTTCCTCATGCTCATCCCTAGCATTCTGTCGCCGGACAGCATTCCACACGCGGCGCGAGCGTTGGGGGCGGCCATCGGCGCTTATGCCCTGGTCGCGGTCGGTATATGGGCCGTGGCCGCGCTCGTCCACCGCTTGCTGTGCTGGGCAGTGCAGGGGTTTGTGCTTCGGTCCGAGGTGTGCGCGGGCCCCATCGGGCGCATGGGCGTGGCGGGAATGGTGATCGGCGGCATCTGGCTGGGGACAGCGCCAACGTTGTATGCGGGTTATCAGTATTATTTTAATGTTTGGCCATACACTAACGAGGCTCAGGCGGCGTTTCACCTCTATGCTGTGCGGCTGGCCGCTGAGATGTCCAAGGAGACCAATCCGCGCGCGGTTTTCCTACTGCCGCGCGACACCGCCGCCGGCGACGTCAACCCCAATTACACGGTTATTTTTCTGTACAATGGCCCAGCCGGCTACGCCTGGGTGATCGACGACGAACGTACCATCGAACAAACCCTGAACGAGGCGCTCGCGGGACGTGATACGGTGCATGTAGTACGTTGGAAGGCTTCCAAGCATACTGGCGCCGACCCCAAGGAGATCATCCGCTATTACCTGGAAAAACGGGGGCGCTATGTCGGCACGCGCCGTTTCGAGTTCTTCGATTTCGAAACCTATCAGCTGGAGCCGAGCCACACCCTCAGCACGGATGAACGGTTATGGCCATCCGACCTTGTCTTCGGCGATGCTTTGCAGGTCACCGCTTATGCCTACGGCGATGCTTCGGGTGTTGGCCCGGTTGGGGAAACCACCGTGCCGGCCGGGGAGCTGATGTGGGCACGGCTGCGGGTGCGGCTGCTCCGCGTGGTTACGGACGACCTGAAGCTCTCGGTTATAGTCCATGACCGCGCAGGGCATATCGTCGGTCAGATCGACAAGTTGCTGTTCAACAATATCCTTCATCAGACGACATCGCGCTGGTCGGCCGGCACAGAGACCGATATGTACTTTCTGGTGCCCATCCTGCCGGCTACCCCGCCGGGGCGCTATCAGGTGGCATTAGCGGTGTATCGCGCCTCAGATCTGGTACGGCTGGCGGTCGCGGGTCCGGAGAAGCAGACACACGCGGCCCATCTCGGCGCGCTGACCGTGCGACGCCCCACCGCTGCGCCACGTCCGGATGTGTTGCGCATGACACATCGGCTGGATAAGGAGCTGCTGCCAGGATTGATGTTGCTTGGCTTCAGCGGCCCCCACGCAGACCTGCGACCGGGCAGCCACGCCACCTGGGCGCTCGTCTGGCAAGCGCGCAGACGTCTGACTCAGGACTACTGGGCACGTCTGTGGCTGCGCGACCCTGCCGGGGACGAATGGCCGCTCGGCGCGGCCGCGCCGCTGGCCGACGCCGACTTCCCCACTTCACAGTGGGCGGTGGACGAAGTCGTGCGGGGGTGGTTTGACGGGCGGATCCCGCGCGAAGTGGCTAGCGGTGTGCACCGCTTGATCGTGCGCATCTATGCGGGAGATGAAGAGATCGCTGTGGAAACAATTGGTGAGCTGTCTATCACCGGTTGGGAACGT
>JANXAX010000397.1 GCA_025062175.1 Anaerolineae bacterium
GACTCGGTCGGCGTGAGCCAACTTCGAGTTACTGGCCGCAGGCTTCGGCCCGCCGGCGTCCTGGCGCGGACGTGTGCTGCCGAGTGATGTGAAAAAACCTAACCCCTAAAAAGACCAGAATGAGAGGGGTCAGACCACTCCCTGACGGTCAAGGCTCGGATAGCTGGGGCGCTACTTCCATCCGCCCCAAAATGCATTTTTCAGGTGTTCTTGATTGACAAACCCATTCTCCGGATGCTACACTAGCAGTCTCGAAGAGAGCGGTACGCTCCCAATCGCATCTCGTTTCAACCCGAAAGGACGAGGACAACATGGCCACGCCTGGTATCCACACCTATGCCGAGATCACTTCGCAACCGACTGCCTGGGCGGAGGCAGTGCGCCAGGTGCGCGCGCAATCGTCCCGGTTGGCTAGGCTGGCGCCTTCCTCCTACGCTCAGACGCTCTTCACCGGCTGCGGCAGCACGTATTACCTGGCGCTGGCTGCCGCAGCGTTGACACAGGCGCTCACTGGCGCGGTGTGCCGTGCGCTGCCCGCTTCGGAGCTGTTTCTCTATCCCGATTCGGCCTATCCTGCCCGCGATAAGCGCACGTTGCTGATCGCGGTGTCGCGTTCGGGCAGCACCACCGAGACACTGCGCGCGGTGGAGCGCTTCCGCCACGAAGGCCGCGGTGACGTGGTGGTGGTCTGCAATTATCCCGCTGCGGCGTTGGTGGCGATGGGCGATGTGACCATCCTGCTCCCTGCTGGCCGCGAGGAGAGCGTCGCGCAGACACGCTCCTTCGCTTCGATGTACGTCGCCTGTGTCGCTATGGCGGCTGTGTGGGGCAACGTACCCGGTGCCCTGGACTTTCTCGAGCGACTGCCGCTCGTCGGCGAGCGTCTGCTGCGCCAATACGAAGCGCTGGCCAAACAATGGGGTGAAAACGCAGCGCTGAACCAGATCTTCTTCCTCGGCTCTGGGCCGCGCTACGGCCTGGCGTGCGAAGCCGCCCTGAAGATGAAAGAGATGTCCCTGACCGTGGTGGAACCGTTCCACTTCCTCGAGTTCCGCCATGGACCGATGTCTATGATCACACCCCAGACGCTGGTGGTGGGGCTGCTCTCCGACGCGGCACGGGCGCCGGAAGAGGCGGTGATGCAACATATGGCCCGCTTGGGTGCGCAGACGCTCACGCTGGGCGAGAGCCGGGCGGATGTCGCCTTCGACTCAGGTGTGCCGGAGCTGATGCGCGGCGTGCTCTACCTGCCCATCTTGCAATTGATGGCCTATTACCGTGCGCTGAGCAAAGGATTGGATCCCGACCGGCCGCACAACCTCTCCAAGGTGATCGAGCTGGATGTCCTCTAACGTCGCCGACGGGCCGGCGGTGGTGTGCTTCGTCGCCCGCAGTGGCACGGGCAAGACCACCCTTCTCGAAAAGCTGATCCCCCGTCTCAAGGCACGGGGGTTGCGCGTGGGTGTGCTCAAGCACCACGCCCACGCCACTGCCTTTGACATCCCTGGCAAAGATAGCTATCGCCTGGCGCAGAGCGGCGCCGACATCGTGGTAGGAGCATCTGCCGCTCAGGTGGCCGTCTTTTATCCTGCAGACGGTCCACCCGACCTGGAAGCGCTGATCGCCCGACATCTTCAGCACGTGGATCTGGTGCTGGTGGAGGGCTACAAGGAAGGCCCCCATCCCAAGATCGAAGTGTGTCGCGCGGCATATGCGTTGCGCGATGCCAATGGGGTGCCCCAATTGATGGCACGGCCTGAGGAGCTGCTCGCCCTCGTCAGCGACTGTGCGCTGGACCTGCCCGTGCCCCACTTCGGCCTGGACGATGCCGACCGCCTGGCGGAGTTTCTGCGCAGCTGGATGCAACAGCGGGTCGGCGAGAGCAATTGAAATCGCCGCTCGAGGGCAGTGTGGGTGGGGGCAACCCGAGCTGCACGGATGCCAGCGGCGGAGATGCCACTCCCGTATGGTCCTGGCTCGGGCGTAGGCTCATGGCCGGCCGTCCGCCGGTGCAGATGGGAGCAGCGCGCCCTCGCAGCGTTCGACAGGGTTCATCCGAATGGAGCGCATGACCCTCCGGAGCATGAAAACCTCGTGCGTTGGATGTAGGGGTGCGGCATGCCGTGCCCCTACATCGCTGCAGGCCAGCAACGCCCATCCTGCCGAGCTGCTTGTAGGGGCGACTGGCTGGTCGCCCCTACAAGCTGAGGATCAAGACTCGGATATGCACACCCACCAGGCACGGCTTCATTCACCGGTCCACTCAACGCTCACCGCGGCTGTCCGATGTAGAGCATGCGCCCTTCGCTGCGCCCGAAGACCTCGGGGAAGTAGAACTCCCAAGCCAGTGTGGGAATGACGTGGAAGTCACCCGCGGTGGTGGCGCGCATGGTATAGCTGTATTCATACGTTCCCTTGGGCAGGTAATCGGCGAACAAGACCACCTTCTCGTCGCGCAGCTCGCTGCGGCTGTACCAGTGCCACCAATACCACGGCACATAGGCGGTCTCCTCTTCCACCCGCCGCAGCCCGGGCCGCTGTGCCAGGATGCTG
>JANXAX010000398.1 GCA_025062175.1 Anaerolineae bacterium
TTGGAATCCATCGGGGCAGAGCGAGGTATCTGCCCCGATGGCGTGTTGTGAGGAAATGTCGACAGGATCAGCGTCCCAGGATTTCCTTCAGCGCGTTGAGGAGCAGCGTCACATTCTCCGCGCGTGACGAATAACCCATTAGTCCGATGCGCCAGATCTTGCCGGCCAGCTCGCCGAAGCCACCGGCGATCTCGATATTATATTCCTTGATCAGACGGCTGCGTACCTCCATATCTGTCACCCCTTCTGGGATGCGCACCGTGGTGAGCATCGGCAGGCGATGGGACAGCGGGACATGCAGCGCCAGGTCCATCTCTTCAAGCCCGTTCCATAGCATTTCGGCATGACGCCGATGACGGGCAAAGCGTGCTTCCAGTCCCTCCTCGCGCACCATTTGCAGTGCCTCGTACAGGGCATAATTCATCGAGATGGGGGCAGTGTGGTGATATGTGCGCGTGTTACCCCAGTATTTTTCGATGGAGCTCAGGTCGAGGTACCAGTTGGCAACCGGGGTCTTGCGGTTGCGCAACACCTCGATGGCGCGCTCACTCACCGTGATGGGCCCCAGGCCTGGCGGCGCCCCCAGGCACTTCTGCGTGCCGCTGTAGGCGACATCGATATCCCATTCATCCACTTTCACGGGCACGCCGCCCAGCGAGGTGACACAGTCGACTACCAGCAGAGCGCCATAGCGATGGACAATATCTGCAAGCCCTTCAATGGGTTGCAATGCCCCGGTGGAAGTCTCGGCGTGCACTATTGCCACCAGCTTGGTCGGACCTTTCTGGAGCTCCGCTTCGATTTCTTCAAAGGAGAAAATGTCACCCCATGCTTTGTCCAGCCGACGCACCGTGGCGCCGTAGCGGGCTGCCATGTCACACATACGCGTGCCAAAGTAGCCGTTGACACAGATGACTACGCTGTCACCCGGCTCGATAAAGTTGCACAGGGCACATTCCATGGCAGCACTGCCAGTGCCCGAAACCGGGATGGTCATTTTGTTTTGGGTCTGGAAGACGTAGCGCAGGTGCTCCTGGATCTCGCTCATGATCTCCAAGAAGCGAGGATCCAGATGGCCCAGCACAGGCTGGCTCATCGCGTGGCGCACACGCGGATGGACCATGCTCGGCCCGGGACCCAGCAAGATGCGTTCGGGGACTTGAAGCCTTACTTCATCTGGCATACCACCATCTCCTGAATATGATTGATAAGGTGTGCTGATAGAAAAGGGTGTTCCCACTTCCTTCCTGGGGCTATTGGCGCGGGAACAGCAAGCCAGGATTCAAGAGACCAGGAGCATCCCAACGCGCTTTCAGCCGGCGCATCAATTCCCAGCCTTCCGGCGCACGGCTGTATCCGGTTGCACCCTCGGCGCTCAGGCGTGGCGCCGTCGCACGGATGGCGTAGCCGCCCAACTCGATCGCGATAGGCTCCATATACGACAGCGAGGGGGCGCCACCAGGCACATAGAGCAATCCCATAGCTACGTCAGCACAATAGGGATGGTCGTGCAAGTGAGGAGCCAGGCGCGTGAGCAGTTGGGGCAGCTCTTTACGCCCGACGCCCACCCGCACCAGCTCGGTCGGTGCTCCCAGCGTGGAATCGGCCAGATAGTTGGCCCAGAGGGCGTTGCCGTGCCATTGGGTGCTCTCCCGTATGTCGGAGACCCCGATGGATTGTAGCGCGGTGCGTGCCTGGCGCAGCTCAGCGTGCACATCCTCCGGCACTCCCTCAGCCGTGTAGATCACCACGTAGGGCGAATCAACCCGGCCATTCTCTACTTCGGTGGGGAAGAGAGGACGGTGGCAGATGAGAAGGGCAGAAGCGATGAGACAGACCGGCAGCAACGCTCCGGCGCACCGCAGCGCCTGGGAGAGGTTCTCACACGCCACCAGCAAGCTGGCACGCGCACGCGGGAGCGGATATAGGCGCAGCGTGGCTTCGGTGATCACCCCCAGGGTGCCATATGACCCCACGAACAAGCGGTGCAGATCGTAGCCAGCCACGTTCTTGACCACCGGGCGCCCGACGCGGATGATACGCCCGTCCGGCAGCACCATAGTCGCAGCCAGCACCAGATCGCGGATAGCGCCATAGCGCATGCGTAAAGGGGCGTTGAAGTTGCTGGCCATGAGGCCACCCAGTGTAGAGTTCGGCCATGGAGAAATCAGCGGCACCCACATCCCGTCGCGTTCTAGCTCCGCCTGTAGGTCGGCCAGCGGCGTGCCAGCACGCACGGTCACGTAGAGGTCTTCCAGGGCATAGGTGCTGATGCCATGCAGCGCATGTGTGGCGAGCACCGCCGCACCGTCCCCTTGGGGTGGGGTGAACTTGCTGCCGGCGCCGCGGATATACACGGCGCGTCCTTCCGCCATACAGGCGCGCAGCGCTTGCGCCACCTCCTCCGCTGAGGTAGGTGCGTAAGACGAAGCGGGCACACTTGGTGTAGACATCTCGGTGGGAGATGCCACTGTCGAAAGAGGCGGTAACACTTTGCCCGGATTGAACAGCTCGTCGGGGTCGAACACGCGCTTGACATCCCACATCGCCGA
>JANXAX010000399.1 GCA_025062175.1 Anaerolineae bacterium
CTCCATGACGTCGGTGGGGTAAAAACGGCGCAGGTCTGGCGTGTCATCCGGCCAGCCCAGGGTGGAAAAGGGCCATAGCCCGGAGCTAAACCATGTGTCGAGCACGTCGGGGTCTTGCTCCAGTCGCGGGCTGCCACACTGGGTGCATGTCGTGGGATCTTCGCGCGCCACGATCGTCTGACCACAGTCTTGACAATACCATACTGGGATGCGGTGCCCCCACCATAGCTGACGGCTGATGCACCAGTCGCGGATGTTCTCCAGCCAGTTATAATAGACCTTGGTGAAGCGCTCGGGGATGATCACGATGCGCCCGTCGCGCACCGCGGCCAGACCAGCTTCTGCCAGCGGCTTCATGCGCACGAACCATTGCGTGCTAAGCATCGGCTCGACCACTTCGCCGCCGCGTTGCGAATGGGGGATTTGGGTGATGTACTTTTCGGTCTTGATGGTCAGTCCGGCGGCTTCCATATCGGCCCACAGGCGCCGACGACATTCGTAACGGTCCAGCCCGGCATACGGCCCGGCGTTCTCATTCATGGTCACATCCGGGTTGAACAGGTTGATGATCGGCAGACCGTGCCGTTGGCCGATTTCGAAGTCATTGGGATCGTGGCCCGGGGTGATCTTCAGCGCACCGGTGCCGAAGTCCATCGCGACATAGGTGTCTTGGATCACCGGGATCGGCCGATTGAGGATTGGCACCAGACAAGTCTTGCCGATGAGGTGGCGATAGCGCTCGTCGTCCGGATGCACTGCCACGGCGGTATCGCCCAGGATGGTCTCCGGACGCACGGTAGCCACCGGGATATAGCCCACACCAGGGCCATCTTCCAATCGCGCGCCGGCGATCGGGTATTTGAAGTAGTAGAGCGTCGCCTCTTCCTCGCGATACTCCACTTCGAGATCGCTCACGGCGGTCTGGAGCCCTGGCGACCAGTTGACCAGGTACTCTCCGCGGTAGATGAGACCTTTCTCATAGAGGCGCACGAAACACTCTCGCACGGCGCGGGAGAGTCCCTCGTCCAGCGTAAAGCGCTCGCGGTCCCAGTCGCAGCTGGCGCCCATCCGGCGCAGCTGCTGCTGGATACGCCCTCCATATTTTTCCTTCCATTGCCAGGTGCGCCGCAGGAACTCTTCGCGTCCGATTTGCTGACGGCTCAGTCCTTCCCGCGCCAGCATACGCTCCACCTGCAGCTGGGTGGCGATGCCGGCGTGGTCCGTTCCCGGCACCCACAACGCGGCACGTCCCTGCATTCGGTGATAGCGGATCATAAGGTCCTCGATGAAGGTGGTGATGGCGTGGCCCATATGCAGCTCGCCGGTCACGTTGGGCGGCGGCATCGCGATGACGAACGGGCGCGCATCCGGCGGCGCAATCTCCGGTTTGAAATACCCCTGTTGTTCCCACCACTCGTAGAGCGGTATCTCCACGGCGTTGGGATCATAGGCTTTGGACATCTGGCTGGTATCAATCGGACATGGTTGCCTCATAGTGTCTCGATTATGAGCCCAGGAAGAATTCACCGGTGAAGCCTAACAAGATGAAACGAATGGTCTTGCCCGCCCAGGCGGCGAGCAAGAAGCGGTAGAGGGGCATGCGCAGTGCACCGGCTACCATGCCCCCCACGTCGAAGAACGGGTTGGGGATTGTCCCCAAGGCCAGGATCACCAGCCAGCCGGCGCGACGCATCCAGTATTCCAATTGGGTATAGATGGCCCTGTTCTCGACCATGCTGCGTCCACCGACGCCGGCCAGATAGCCGGTCATCTCGCCCAGGGAAGCGCCCAGGCCTGCGACGATGCCCACCAGAATCGGGTTCATGACTCCACCCACGGCGAACACAATGGCATAGGTCGGCGCCGGCAACAACAGCGTCGCGTTGCCGATCAGGCTCACCAGGAAAATGCCGGGGTAGCCATAGACAGCAAAAGTGCGGATGTGTTGCCGCAGTAGGATAATCCCGGCCGTCACCGCGACGGAAAACATCACCGCGGCAATGCGCCCCAGCAGCTGCGCCCTGGGGGAGTGCCACCAGCTCCCCAGCTTCTCAAAAGAAGGACACAGCGGGGGGATCTTGACGATCGCAGGTGCTTGGGGCTCTTGCATAGACGGTCTCCCTTACAATCATTGCACCATACATACGAAGGTAAATTATCATACCTCAGGTGATACAGAAAGGCAAACCTTCCGAGTGAAGGTCCGGAGTCTGCCTGGACGCGGGAAAAGACGCGGAAAAAGAAGGTGAAGGGGATGGGGGGCTGAAAAGCTGAACCATGCTTGATCGGCTTCGTGGTAGGGGCAGGTTGACGTCCGAATGAAGATCGCGTACAAACACGGTATCGGCCAGCGCTCCGAAGGTTACCTTTCCTGCCGCCGGGGGTAAAACCGGTGCTCCCAGCCGGTTGTGTCACGGGTTTGATGGTCTGCAGCGCCTGTTCGACCAGGTCTGCGGGGATGTACACACGCTGATCGTCAATCGTCGTGCCTGCCGAGGCGAACAACTCACGTGCTTCATCTGGCGG
>JANXAX010000039.1 GCA_025062175.1 Anaerolineae bacterium
ATCACGCGGGATGCCTCCCTGGGCCAGCCAGCCACCGATCTGCGCCAGGTTGGTGCTGCCGGCCGCGGCATACGTCAGAGCGATGCCATACAGGAAGAAGGCCGAGGCAAAGGCGCCCAGGATGAAGTACTTCATCGCCGCTTCGACCGAGCTCAGCTGCTGCTGGTTGAACCCACTCAGCACATAGAGCGCCACCGACATCGTCTCCAGCCCCAAGAAGACGATGAGCAAATCCTGTGCCGCGGCCATGGTCATCATGCCCCCCAGCGCGAAGAGGAGCAACACATAGTACTCACCGCGCTGCAAATCCTTGCATTCCAGGTAGTCTATGGCGACCAGCACGCCCAGCACCCCGGCGCTGAGGAACGTCAGGTTGAAGAAGAGCGCACTGGCGTCGCTGATGAACATGTTCTGAAACGAGATAGACACGCCGGGCCACAAGGCGAACGTGGTGATGCCGGCGGCGAGCACCCCGACCAGCGCCAGGTAGCCCAGTATGCGCTTGTCCGGGACGAAGAGATCGGCCAGCAACACCAACACCGCCCAGCCGATCACCACCAGCAGCGGATAGAGCGGTACCAAATGGATTTCAGGCAGTTGTAGCGGCATTAGCGTACCACACTCTTAAAAAGATCAGGAGTCGCGTTAAGAATGAGTCCAATTAGCATGATCACCCCGCTAGGCTGCGCCTCTATGAGACATTGTCGCTCTCCAAAAATCTGGCGAAGGCCACTAGCTCTTCCTGCGCTCTGCTGAACACTTCGGGCGCTTCTTCGATAAGGATTTTCATCTTACCTGGATCAAAGAATAGATGTTGCGCACCAGATGTCGGAGACCTCGATAGTTGTCCGGTTTAGCACGTGTTGCTTCCGAAATCACCGGCGGTCTCACCCTGGGACTTCGTGCGACATCTGTTCCAGAAGAAGTTGATGCCAGTTACTGCACTGGGGCACGTGTCCATCGATGGTGCCCGCGATCAGTTCGAAAACCTGTTCGAGTCCTGTGTACAGCGCGTGCAGGTTCAGCGCTACACTATCCAGATATAAATCGTCGAGCGAATCTTGGGCGCGGCGCCACGCTGCCTGAGCCTGTTCTAACACTTGCGTGAGCTCCTCCAGCTCACCTCGGATGCGCACGGCCACGCGGTGGAGCGCGTCATTCACAGATCAACCCCTTCTCGCTCGATTGCCCGGCGCACCGAGGGATGCACATCCTCCGGCGATACCAGATTGATCTCGAACTCGGCACTTAAACCGGTCACCACAGCCACGGCGCGGTAGAACTGGTCCGGCGGGATGCCCCACGCCGCCAGGTCGATGTCGGACCATTGGGTGAACCAGGCGCGATGCGCCAGTGAACCGAAGGCCACCACCCGGGTGGCGCCGAACTCGCGCCGCAACAGCTCGGCCGCCGCTTGCGCCACATGCCATGCCTGAGCCCATCGTTCCGGCGCTGTGGATTCCTGAAGGCGTGCGGCTGGATGATACTGTTTCAGCTCCTCATCCGTCAGTTCCAGCGCGGTTTTGCCCACCCGCACACCTCTTCCCATATCCCCGCACTGAGCACACCCAGGCAGAGCACATCACATCTCATCACTCCACCTCGCCATACGTCACAGAGACCACGGCCGGCGATGTCAGTGCCTCCACCGCCGGGTTGATCCGTTCAAAGAACAGGTTCGGGAACAGCCCGATCAGGAAGAACAGGAGCACGATCGGCAGCATTACCACCACCTCGCGCGCGTTCATGTCGCTCAGGCGGCCGTCGGTCAGCGCCAGTGGGCCGAAGAGGGTGCGCCGCACCGCCGTCAGCAGGTACCACGCCGCCAACACAATGCCAAAGGTGGCGAGCGCTGCGTAGGTCGTGTTCACCTGGAAGGTGCCGAGCAGGATGGTGAACTCCCCGACAAAGCCGTTTGTGCCGGGCAGCCCGGCCGATGACAGCGCGGTGAGGATGAAGAACGAGCCGAAGATCGGCACCCGCGCCCACAGCCCGCCGAAGTCGCGCATCTGCCGCGTGTGCAGGCGCTCGTACAACACGCCCACCAACAGGAACAGCCCGCCGGTGCTCAGCCCGTGGTTGACCATCTGCAACACCGCCCCGGCCATCGCCGGCGGATTTAGCGCAAAGATGCCCAGGATGATGAAACCCATATGCGCCACGCTGGAGTAGGCCACCAGGCTCTTGATGTCCTCCTGTGCCAGCGCCACCAACGCCCCGTAGAGGATGCCGATCAGCGCCAAGATGGAAAGCCACGGCACCGCGTAGGGCAGCACATCCGGGAAGAGCGGGATGCAGAAGCGCAGGTAACCGTATGCACCCATCTTGAGCAGCACCCCGGCCAGGATGACCGAGCCGGCGGTGGGCGCCTCGACGTGTGCCGCGGGCAGCCAGGTGTGCAGCGGGAAGAGCGGCACCTTGACGGCGAAGGCCAGCGCAAAGGCGATGAACAGCCAGGCCTGCAGGGCAAAGGGCAGTCGGCCCGGCAGGGTGTGCAGTAGCTGTGGCAGGTCGCTGGTGTTGCCGCCCCACAGGTAGAGCACGATCGCCGCCACCAACATCAGCACGCTGCCTGCCAAGGTGAAGAGCAGGAACTTGATCGCCGCGTAAATGCGCCGTTCGCCGCCCCAGCGCCCGATCACCAGCGCCATGGGGATGAGGCTGCTCTCCCAAAAGACGTAGAAGAGGAACAGGTCGAGCGCCAGGAAGACGCCCAACATGCCCGTCTCCAGGAGCAGCATGAGCACCATATAGGTCTTGACCTCTTCCTGGATCGCCTTCCACGAGCTGAGCACCGCTAGCAGCGTCAGCAGCGTGGTCAGCACCACCAGCGGCAGGCTGATGCCGTCGACGCCGACGTGGTAACTAATGCCCAAGCCGGCCACCCAGGGCGTCTGTTCGGCGAACTGGAAGCCGGGCACCTCTGGGCGGAAGGCGAACCACAACCACAGCGAAAGGCCGAAGACCGCCAGCGTGCCCAGCAGCGCCACAGCGCGGATGAGGTCGTGGCGCTCGCGCGGCAACAGCGCCACCCCCACCGCCCACAGCGCCGGCAAGAAGATCAACACGGACAGAAGCGGGAAACCCAATGGCTGGCTCATCAGCGCACCACCAGATAGACCACCAATAAGAGCGCACCGACAAACATCCCCAGCGCATAGTGGGGGATGTGCCCGTCCTCGAATTGCGTCAACCAGGCGCCGCCGCGTGCCAGCAGGCGCGCCGTGCCGTCGATGATGCCGTCAATCGCCGCCTTGTCCAGGCCTTGTGCCAGGAGCTGCGCCAGCTGCCGGCCACTCCGCACCAACACGGCATCGTAAAGATCGTCCAGATAGCACTTGTTGGCCAGGAAGACGAACGCAGGCCGCAGCGCCACCGCCAGGCGCGCCGGGATATCCACGCGCGACACGTAGAACCAATAGGCCAGCGCGATGCCCGCCAGCGCGACGGCGGCGGAGACGCCCAGCAACAGCCATTCCGTCGCTGCGCTCACTCCGTGTTTCGCTTCTAAGCCGTGCGTGTCGAAGACCGGCGCCAGCCAGTCCGCCGTCCAATTGGGCACCCCCAACACCGCCGGCAGCCCCAGCAGGCCGCCCAGCAACGCAGCCATGGCCAACACAACCAGCGGCAGCGTCATGATGCCCGGGGACTCGTGGGCCTTCTCATACAGCGGCCAGTCGCGCGGTTGGCCCGCGAAGGCCACGAACAGGGCGCGGAAGGTGTAGAAGGCGGTCAGCAGCGCCGTGGCCAGGCCGAGCACCCACAACCCGGGCGAAAACTGGAACGCTTTGAGCAGGATCTCGTCCTTGGAGAAGAAGCCGGACGTCAACGGGAAGCCGGCCAATGCCAGCGCGCCGACTAGGAAGGTCAGCCCGGTGAGCGGCATCTTGCGCCACAGGCCGCCCATGCGCCGGATGTCGATCACGTCGTGCAGGGCGTGCATCACGCTGCCGGCGGCCAGGAAGAGCAACGCCTTGAAGAAGGCGTGGGTCGTCAGGTGGAACAGGCCAGCGGCATAGGCACCCACCCCCACCGCCACAAACATGTAGCCCAGCTGGCTGATGGTCGAATAGGCCAGGATGCGCTTCAAGTCCACCTGCACCAAGGCGATCGCCGCGGCGTACAGTGCGGTGACGCCGCCGACGAGTGCCACCACCAGCGCGCTGCCCGGTGCCAGCTCGTAGAGCACGTGGCTGCGCGCGACCATGTAAACGCCTGCCGTCACCATCGTCGCGGCATGGATGAGCGCCGAGACGGGCGTCGGGCCGGCCATGGCATCCGGCAACCAGACGGCGAGCGGCAGCTGTGCGCTCTTGCCCACCGCGCCCATGAAGAGCAACAACGTGATGGCGCTGAGCACCGTCGCCGGCGCCTGCGGCGCCGCGGCAAAGACCGCATCGAAGTTGAGCGTGCCGAAGGTGCTCCAGATCAGGAACACCCCCAGGGCAAACCCGAAGTCGCCGATGCGGTTGACGATGAACGCCTTCTTGCCTGAATCGGCCGGATTGAGGTTGGGCGGTAAGGTCACCTGCGTGCCGTCCATCAGTGTCACCGGCGCCTGTGCTTCATCGCGCTTGTGGAACCAGAAGCCGATCAACAGGTAAGAACACGCGCCCACCAGCTCCCAGCCCACATAGAGCAGCAGATAGTTGTCGGCCAGCACCAACAGCAGCATCGAGGCGACGAACAGGTTGAGGTAGGCGAAGAAACGCGCGAACATGCGCGCGTCCTCGTGCTGCATATAGCCCACCGAATACAGGTGGATCAGGAAGCCCACGCCGCTCACCACCAGCACCATCCACAGCGACAGGGCGTCGGCGCGCAGCGTCAGCGGCACCTGCAAATTGCCGACGGTGATCCAGTCCCACAGCGGGAGGGTGAACGTGCGTTGTGCCTCCGGCAGCGCGGCCAGGTCGGTCATAGCCCAGGCGCCCAGGGCGAAGGCGGCGCCGACCACGCCCACGCCGACGACGCTGACAAAGGCGCGCCCCAGATGGCGGCCCAGCAGCCCGTTCAGCAGCACCCCGGCCACAGGCAAGGCGATGACGAGCCAGATCGAATCGAGCACCGCGGTCTATCCTTTCAGTTCCGACACTTCATCCACGTCGGCTGTCTGGCGCAGCCGGTTGAGCTCCACCAGGATGGCCAGTCCGACCGCCACCTCGACCGCCGCGACGACGATGACGAAGAAGACGAAGACCTGGCCGGTGAGCGAGTTCAACTCCCGCCCCAACGCCACGAAGGTCAGGTTGACCGCGTTGAGCATCAGCTCGACGCACATCAGCACAATCAGCACGTTGCGCCGCACCAGCACTCCCACGGCGCCGATGGTGAACAGGATGGCACCCAGCAATAAGAACCATGCGGTTGGCACGCCCGACATCGTTCAGCCTCCGCTCTCGCTCACAGGGGTATGGCTCGTCCCGGCGCTCGCGCTCTCGGTGGAGCGAAGGGGCAGCGTGCTCTTGGTGGTCTGCGACGTGCGTCCGCGTTGCCACTGCTGGCCCAGCTGCAGCGCGCCCACCAGCCCGACCAGCATCAGCACCCCAGCCAGCTGCACTGCCAACAGGTAGTCGGTGTACAGGGTGATGCCCAGCACCTGCACCTGGCCGGCCTGCGCCAGCATCTCCGGAGTGGCATTGCCGCGCATACCACCGATGGCGCTCTCATACACCACGCTGCCCACGGTGCTCAGCAGCAGGAAGCCCGCCACCGCCGCCACGATCAGGCGCGGGGTGAGCCAGCCGGTCACCTGGATGCGCCCCGTGGCGCCCAGGAGCATCTCGACGAAGACGAAGAGCACCACCACCGCGCCGGCATACACGATCACCTGCACCATGGCGATGAACTGGGCGTTGAGCAACAGGTAGAGCACGGCCAGCATGGTGAAATTGACCAGGAGCGACAGCGCACTGTAGATGGCGTTGCGGTTGAGCACCACCCCGCCGGCTGCCAGGACGGCCACCGCGGCGACGACCCAGAAGAGCACCATCTGCCACGACTCAGGTATCAAGAGATGGATCCCTCCGCGCTACTCAGTCATCCTATTTCGCCCGCTTCGTGCCGCCCCACAGCCCCCAATCCGGCTCCAGGGTGACGTCGCTGCGCAGCACCACGTGCGGCGGCTGGTGCGGCTCCAGCAACTGCTCGCGCGTGATGATGGCATCCCAGCGGTTGTACACCCCCAACGCAAAGTCATATTCCAGGACGATCGCCTCGGTGGGGCAGGCTTCGGCACAATAGCCGCAGAAGATGCAGCGCAACAAGTTGATCTCATAGACCTTGCCATAGCGTTCGCCGGGCGAGTAGCGCTCCTCGGGCGTGTTCTCACCGGCGATGACCAGGATGCAGTCGGTGGGGCATGCCGCCGCGCACAGCGAACAGCCGATGCAACGCTCCAGGCCGTTGTCGTAGCGCTTCAGCACGTGACGTCCGCGGAAGCGCGGATAGACCGCCACCGGCTCATCCGGATACTGATTCGTCACCGGGCGACGGAAGAGATGGAGCAGCGTGACCCACATCGCCCGGGCAATTTCCACCGCACCTTGCACCACTTCGCGTACCATAGTCCCGCTCACTACCCCCAAATCGCCACCGCGGTCGCCGTCACCATCAGGTTGACCAACGCCAGCGGCAGCAAGAACTTCCAGCAAAAGCGCATCAACTGGTCGTAGCGCACCCGCGGCAGGCTGGCGCGCACCCAGATGATGACGAAGATCATCACCGCCACCTTCAGGACGAAGTAGAAGATACCCAGAATCGGCAGCTGTGCGGCAAACGGCCCCCACCAGCCACCCAGGAAGAAGGTGGTCGCCAGGGCGCTGATGGTGATCATGTTGATGTACTCGCCCATGTAGAACAGGGCGAACTTCATGCCGCCGTATTCCGTGGTGAAGCCGGCGACCAGCTCGTTCTCCGTCTCCGGCAGGTCGAAGGGCGAGCGGTTCGTCTCCGCCAGGCCGGCGATGAAGTAGATGAGGAAGCCCAGCGGCTGCAACACGACAAACCACAGCCCGCGCTGTGCGTTGACAATGTCCAACAGGCTGAACGAACCGGCGATGGTCACCATGCTCAGCAACGCCACGCCCATCGGCAAGGTGTAGCTGAGCATCTGGCTGCTGGTGCGCAGCGCCCCCAGCAGGGCATACTTGTTGTTGCTGCTCCAGCCGCCCACGACGATGCCATACGTGCCCAGCTCCGCCACCGCCAGCACATACAACAACCCCACGTTGAGATCGGTCAGGTAGAAGGTGATCTCGTAGCCGAAGACGCGGAAGGAGAGGTTGCTGATGGGGATCACCGCCCAGACCAGCAGGGCCGGCACCACCACCATCGCCGGCGCCGCCAGGTAGGAGAGCTTGTCCACGTGGCGCGGGATGATCTCCTCCTTGAACAGCATCTTGAGCGCATCGGCCAGCGGTTGCAGCAGCCCAAATGGGCCGGCGCGGTTCGGTCCATAGCGCACATGGAAACGCGCCACCAGCTTGCGCTCGACATAGCTCAGATAGGCGAACGCGGTCAACAGCAGCACCAGCAGCACCAGTGCTTTGACCAGCGGGATGAGTACCCAGGCGATCCAGTCCATCGTTCAGTGCCTCTGTTGTCCGTCCACCTTGAGGTCTGCCGGCCCGAAGGTCTGCTCCGCGCCCAGCAGCAGCTCGGCGGCGCTGCCCGCCAGGTTGCGCGGGATGGCCATCACCCCCGCTGGCAAGGTGGGCTGCACCTGGCATGGCAGGCGCAGCGTGCGCGCGCACACCTGCACCGTTACGATGTCGCCCGCGTGCAGCCCGCGTGCCGCCGCGTCCTGTGGCGCGAGCGCCACGTGTGGCCGCACGATGTGCCCCGCCAGAATCTCCGCCTGGCTTAGCAGGGTGCCGCCGTCGTAGAGCACCCGCGGCGCCACCAGCATCATCGCGCCCGCCGGCGGGTCGGGCGGCTCCAGCCACGTCAGCCGGAAGATGTGCGCCGGGTCTTCCGCGCGCGTGGGCCATTGGAAGGTGGTGTAACCCTCGGACTGATAGCTCATCCCCGCGTAGATATAATGCCGCATCGGGCGCGAAATTTCAACCGGTTGCGTCAGGCGTGCCCAATCCATGCCCGCATAGAGCGGGATGGTGCGCGCCATCTCCTCGAAGACAGCCATCGGCGTGGCATAGTCCCAATCGGCGCCGAGCAGCACCGCGAGGTGGCGCAGGATGTTCCAGTCGGGCCGCGCCATGCCGGGCGGCAGCAGCGCCGGCTGGAAGTACTGGATGCGCCGCTCCAGGTTGGTGTAGCTGCCGGCGCGCTCGCCGGGCGCCGCCGCAGGCAGCACCACGTCCGCCTGGCGCGCCGTGGCCGTCAGGAAGAGCTCCTGCACCACCAGGAACTCCAGGTCGGCCTGGCGCGCGGTGAGGGCCAGCGGGTCGGCAGCGGCGACCAGCAAGGCGCGCACTCCCCCACACACCATCTCAGTCGCGCTGAGCCCTGGCCGCTCCGCTGGGGTGTACCCCGGCAAGCGGTGCGGCACGATCCCCAAATCCTCGGCGCCGCGGCTGTTCGCCCCCGGCAGGATGGCGATGACGCCGTTGTTCGGCCGCCCCACGAAGCCGGTCACGATCGCCAGGTTGGCAATCGCGCGCCGCAGCGCGGGATGGTTGCCCGCCTCGCTGCCGTAGAGGATAAGGCCGTTCTTCGCTGTGGCAAAGGCGTGCGCCGCGGCGCGGGTCGCCTCCGCTGGCACTCCGGTGACTGCGGCGACGCGCTCCGGCGTCCACGGCGCCACATGCGCGCGCAACGCCTCCAACCCCTCTACGCGCCCCGGCACAATCTCGTTGCCGGTCAGTGCCCGCCCCGCTTATTTTGTCTCATGGAGCACGACGTTCAACAGCCCCAACACCAGGTGGACGGCGCTGCCGTAGCGGTAGCGCAGCACATGGGTGGCATGGCGGTCGAGCTTGGTGGCACGTCCACCGGCGTTGAGCAGCGTCGCGCCGCGGCGGGCGGCGCCGGCCACGCGCAGGTAGAGGATGGGCGCCTCCTCGTCCAGGTCGCTGCCCAGCACCAGGATGGCCGTGTCGCGCCCGACGCGCCCCAGGTCGGTGCCACATGCCACCCCCACCTCAGAGGCGGTGTCGTCCTCCAGGGCGGCGCTCAGCCCCACCCGGTAGTCCACGTTGGGGCTGCCGAGCACCTGGCGCAGCAGCTTCTGGAAGAGATAGAGATCCTCATTGGGCAGATGCGCGCCGGCAATGCCGCCGATCGCCTGCGCGCCATAGCGCGCGCGGATCTCCTGCAGGCGCGTGGCGACGTGTTGCAAAGCCTCGTCCCAGCTGCGCTCCACCAGCCGGTCGCCCTGGCGCACCAGCGGCACCCTCAGGCGCTGCGGGCTGGCGTGGAAGTGATGCGCAAAGCGCCCCTTATCGCAGATCCACACCTCGTTGACCTGCTCGTTCTCGCGCGGCATGATGCGCGCGATGTGCCCGCGGCGCGTGTCCAACACGATGTTGCAGCCCACGCCGCAGTGGTTACACACCCCCGCGACCGGTGTCAACTCCCACGGGCGTGCCCGGAAGCGAAAGTCGCGCGTCGTCAGCGCCCCCACTGGACAGATGTCGGTGGTGTTGCCCGAATAGTGGCTGTCGAACACCGGATCGGAGTAGCTGACGATCATCGCATCCCGCCCGCGGTTCTCGATGCCCAACACTGGGTCATCGGCCAGCTCGCTCTGGAAGCGCGTGCAGCGCGCGCACAGGATGCAGCGCTCTTGGTCGAGCACGATCAGGTCGCCCAGCGGATAGGCCTTGGCAGCGTGGTGCTTGCTGGCGAAGTCGAAGCGGCTGATGCCCGGCCCGTGGCGATAGGTCAGATCCTGCAGCGGGCACTCGCCACCCTTGTCGCAGATGGGGCAATCGAGCGGGTGGCTGGTCAGCAGAAACTCCAGGATGCCCTTGCGGTCCGCCGCCACCTGGGCGCTGTCGGTGATCACCACCATGCCCTCGCGCACCGGCTCGGTACACGCCGTCACCGGCTTGGGCTGCCAACGGATGACCGGCTGCCCCGCCTCGGTGACCTCCGGCCGGCCGGTCTCGGGATTGATCACCGGCATGCCGACCGTCACCAGGCACATGCGGCACATACCCACCGGTGCCATCTTGGTGTGATAACAGAAAACTGGGATCTCGATGCCGATGCGGCGCGCTGCCTCGACAAGCAGCGTCCCCGCCGGCACCGTCACCTTGTGTCCATCAATCGTCAACGTCACATCCATAACCCGGTTCCCCAATGCACCAATCCATCACCCATTCCAACCGATCGGTTTTTCAGTAAACCAAGCCGCACGTGTATGGGTACGTTTCCCTCACCCCGACGGCCCGCGGTGGCACCCTCGTACAGCGGCGATGGCGCGGGTTTCCAGCCGCAGGGCTGAAGCTCGGGCGGCCGCCGGGCGCAGTCGGCCTTGTGTCGACTTGAGGCACCAGCCGCGGGCTTAAGCCCGCCGGTGGCTCCCTCTTTGTGAGGGAGGAATGTCACCCCCAGACGGTTGCCACCTCGGAGCTCCGGCTTCCGCTTATCTTGAGTTGAAATACGTCCCCATACATATCCGCTCTTATGCCCCCCTGCCCGGCAGGCGCGCCTCATAGGCGGGGCGGAAGTGCTGGATACTGCTGCGCACCGGACAGATGGCAAACTCGCCCAGCGCGCAGAAGCAGTTGCCGTCCATCTGGTCGGCGATGCTGAGCAGCAGCTCCACGTCGTCTGGCCAGGCGCGTCCTTCCAGCAGGCGGCGATAGACGTCGACCATCCAGTACGTCCCCTCGCGACAGGGGGTGCACTTGCCACAGCTCTCGTGCTCGAAGAAGCGGATCACCTTGCTCACCGCCCAGACGATGTCCACCGTCTCGTCCAGGACGACGAACGACGCCGAGCCGAGCGCCGCGCCGGCGGCCTGGAGCGACTCATAGTCCAGGCGCAGCTCCGGATTGTAGCCGGGCAGCAGGAGCGACGACGCGCCGGAAGGCAGGATCGCCTGGATGGCGCGGCCGTCGGGCGCCCCGCCGCCGCACTCTTCGATCAACACGCGCAGCGGCACGCCCAGCGGCAGCTCGTAGTTGCCCGGCCGCGTGATGCAGCCGCTCAGGCAGAAAATCTTCACCCCCGGGCTGCGCTCGGTGCCGAACTGGCGATACCACTCCGGCCCGTGCCGCACGATCGGCGGCACGTTGGCCAACGTCTCGACGTTGTTGACCACCGTCGGCTGGCCGTAGAGGCCCACCTGCGCCGGGAAGGGCGGCCGCGCGCGCGGCATGCCCAGCTTTCCCTCCAGGCTCTCCAAGAGCGCCGTCTCCTCCCCACAGATGTAAGCGCCGGCGCCCAGGTGCAAGTAGACGTCCAACGAGAAGTCGCTGCCCTGGATGTTCTGCCCCAGCCAGCCGGCCTGATAAGCCTCGTCAATCGCCCGTTGTAGGCCGGCGAAGAGGTGGCGGAACTCGCCGCGCCCGTAGATATATGCCACGCGTGCGCCGATGGCATAGGCACACAGCGCCGTGCCCTCCAGCAGCTGGTGCGGATTGCCCTCAATGATCTCGCGGTCCTTGAAGGTGCCCGGCTCGCTCTCGTCCGCGTTCACCACCACATACTTGGTCGGTGCATCTTGCGGGACGAAGCTCCACTTCAGGCCGGTGGGGAAGCCGGCGCCGCCGCGCCCGCGCAGGCCGGACGCCTTGACCAGCTCGATCACCTGGCCGGGCGATAGGGTGCGCAGCGCCTTGGCCAGCGCCTGATAGCCCCCATGGGCCAAATACACCTCGAGCGAACCAATGTCCGGTATATCGCGATGGCGCAACAGAATGTGTTCACGCAATACCACCATACTCATTCCTGTGCCTGTTCGCGCAGACGGGCGATGAGCGCGTCCATCGCCTCGTCGGTCAGATTCTCGTAATACTGCAGGTTGATCTGCGCCACCGGCGCGCGGTCGCAGGCGGCCAGGCAGACCACCTCCTCGACGGTGAACAGCCCGTCCGGCGTGGTGCCCCCTTCGGGCGGCAGTCCCAGCCGTGCACACAGCCGTTTGTAGAACGCCTCGGCGCCGCGCAGCGCGCAGGGCAGGTCGGTGCACACCTGGATGAGGTACTTGCCCGTCGGCTGGCGGCGGAAGAGCGAGTAGAAGCCGACGAGCGCCTCCACCTCGGTCACCGGCATCTCTAGCACCTCCGCCACCGCGCGGATGTCGGCGTCGCTCAGGTAGTTCTTGTCGCGCTGCGCCAGGTAGAGCGCCTCCAACACCGCCGATTCCTTGCGCGGATACTTCTGCAGCACCGTCTGCAACGCCTGTCGCCAGTCTTGCGCGGCCATCAGCGGTCCACCTCCCCCAGGACGATGTCCACCGAGCCGATGAGGGTGATCAGATCGGACAAGAGATGTCCGCGCGCCATGGTGTTGAGCGCCTGCAGGTTGACGAACGAGGGGCCGCGGATGTGCAGCCGATACGGCACCGCCGATCCATCGCTCACCAGGTAGAAGCCCAGGATGCCCTTGGGGTTCTCGCCCATGCCATACACGTCGCCGGGGGGCGGCTTGTAGCCCTCCGTGACCAACTTGAAGTGGTGGATGACCGCCTCCATCGAAGTTTCCAGTTCATGGCGCGGTGGCAGCGCCACCTTGCGGTCGGCGGTGCAGAACGGCCCGCCCGGCAGGCGGTTGATCGCCTGTTCGATGATCCGCGCGCTTTGCTCCATCTCGCGCATGCGCACCCGGTAGCGCGCGTAGCAATCCGATTCGGTCGCGGTGGGCACCTCGAAGTCGAAATGGTCGTAGCTACAGTAGGGCTGTACCTTGCGCAGGTCGAGTGGGATGCCGGCCGCGCGCAGCATCGGCCCGGTGACGCCCAGCGCGACCGCCTCGTCCGGCGGCAGGTAGCCAATGCCCTCCAGCCGCGCCCGCCAGATAGGGTTGCGCGTCAGCATGGCGTCGTATTCCTTGAGGCGCTCGCGAAAGACGCGCAGGAAGGTGCGCACCGCGTCGGGGAAGGCGGGTGGGATGTCCTGGCGCAGGCCGCCCACGCTCATGCCGGTGACGGTCACCCGCCCGCCGCAGAACATCTCGAAGATATCCAGGATCAGCTCGCGGTCGCGCAGGCAGTACATCAGCAGGCTGTGGATGGTGCCGCTCACGTCGTGGGCGTGGGTGGCCAGCCAGAAGAGATGGCTGGCGATGCGCTGCAACTCCGCCAGGATGACGCGCACGTACTGCGCCCGCAGCGGCACCTCCACCCCCAGCAACTTCTCCACGGTGAGCACATACGCCAGGTTGTTGTTCATCCCGGAAAGATAGTCCA